>CAMDXD010000026.1 GCA_945877995.1 Bordetella parapertussis | reverse complement strand
AGGAAGGCGAGAACGAAGTTCGGCTGCCGGTCCATGATGATCACTTCGGCATCCCGATTCAGATGCTGGATCGTGCCTGCAGAGCAGTGGTCCTCGTGGATATGCGAGATGCAGATGTAGTCGACCCGGCCCAGCGATTGCGCGCTCGCCGTTGCGGGCGGCCAGTGGAACCAGGAGCCGTGGAAGATGCCGTCGTCCAGCCAGGGATCGAACAACATCCGCCGCCCTTCGTGCTCGAGCAGTGCCGTCGCGCCGCCCAGGTTCAGGATCTTCATGCCGCGGCGGCTGCAGGCATGGCATAGGCGATCACCTGTCGACCCAGGCCAGCCACGGCGAGCGCCTGGTAGAAGGCAGACAGCGCGTCGGAATGCCCGGTGCGGCGAAGGTTCGCCTCGAATGCCATGCGCGACTCGTGGCAGCTACGGCCGAGTTCACGCGTCCCGACGTAGTTCTGCCCCATGAGCAGGAACATTTCCATCGGGAACGATGCTTCCTCATGGGCCACGCGCATCGCGCTGCCCTCGACAAGGCTGCGCAGAGTCGCCGGGTTGAAGTAGTTCAGATGCGCCGGTGGGGCCACCCACCACTGGTCCAGCCCGTACAGTTCCTGGGATGCCAACTGGAACGCGTTGAACTCGTTCGGCACCTCGATCACGAGCACGCCGCCGGGCGCGAGCAACTGGCCGTGGATCTGGTGCAGCACTTGCACAGGGTCGGCGAGATGCTCGAGCACGTTCATCAGCATCACCACGTCGAACCGGCGGTCTCCGAATACGTCCATCCGGTCCATGCCGCCCTGGACGCACTCGATGCCGCAGGAGCGGACGTAGTCCACGGCTTCGGGCGCCGGATCGAAACCAGCGCATCGCGCGCCTCGCGCCTGCAGGTACTTCAGAGTGAGACCCCATCCGCACCCGATATCCAGCACGGTAGTACCCGCGATCGGATGTCCGCGCAGGCTCTCGATGCGCGCGCATACATCCGCGCGATGCCCGTCGTGAAACGCCTGGTCGGCCTCCTGTACTTCCCGTGCGGAGTTGTTGAAGTACCGGTACTGCCCGCTGTAGAACTCCTCGGCGTAGAACCGCGCAATCTCCTCCGCGCTGGGCACGGGCTTGATCTGCAGGAATCCGAACTGCTCATGCGGCTCGAGCCGGTACTGTGCCTTCGTGTTCATGGTGCTTCCTCGGCAGGCTGGCACCCGGGCAGTGGCGGCCTGATGTAGCTTCGGGCCGCCAGCCATCCGAGGTGTGCGACGACATCGATGATGGAGAGATGGCTGACGAACGCCCCCCCGCCCCGCTGCGGATACGGCACCGGCGTGAAATCGTGCACGAGAAGCCGTATGCCGCAATTCTGCGTGAATCTGTCTTCTTGAAGATACCCCAACGCACCGGGCGGCGTGACGTACTCGGTGGCGCCCAGCCCCTCCAGTATCCTGATCAGCCTGTCGGTCCGGGTGCCCGGAGCATCGAGTCGGCTGGATCTCAATACCGGGGTCCGGATATCGAGCTGGATGCGCATCGAATCGAGCAGTGCGATATTCAGGTCGGCAAGCGCCCCGAGGTCGCGATCCTCCAGCAAGGCGATCACTTCGCGCACTTCCGCGTAATGCGCATGGCGGCCGTATGCCGCCGCCAGCGTTCCGAGATGCTTGTGCCGCCAGGGCTGGTTGTCCGCGACACGCACCTGGTCGATGGTCTCGCCGAGGAATCCGCGAAGCACAGGAACGGTCAACCACGACGCAGCCCCGCCGACCAGGAGGCGGTTACGGTGTTGCCAGGAGGATCGCTCGAACTGCGCATCATCGAGGTAGACGAAGCAATCCACGCTGGCCATGAGGTGAAGGTAGCCCGCCCAAGGCAGGTACGTCGGCTGCATGATCGCGCAACGCACGGGTCAGGGCACGCGTCGCGTCGTGCGCGGCGCGGCGCGGCTGGAGGTCGGCAACAGGCGCATCACCGCGCGGCACGCCATTCGTGTTCAAGCAGCGACCATCGGTTCTGGCTGACGTAATGGCCATCGGCGCAGATGGCATCCCGTTCGACACCTTCGTGCACGAACCCGACGCTGCGGTAGAGCGCCTCGGCACGTACGTTTTCGGGGAACGTATGAAGCCAGATACGATGCAGTCCGTGCTCCTCGAACCCGCGCGCGAGCATGCCTGCAAGCGCCGCCCGGCCGACTCCGTGATCTCTCGCCTCGGGAACACCGATGTAGATCTGGAAGTAGCCCGAGCGATGCATCCGGTTGATCTTGAGCAGCGTGTTCCCGACATGCACGCCCTTGCCGTCCATGATCGCGAGCAGCAGCACGTCGTCGGCCGTGCGCAGCCATTGGCGATGACCTTCCAGCGTGAGGATGCGGCGCAGGCCGAACGACGCCCGCAGATCGTCCGAGTTCAGCCAGGCGACGGTCGCCGGATCCTGGTCCGGATGATGCGGGTGCAACACCGGTTGTCCGCTCATCGCACCGCCCTGTCCGTGATCCCGCCGGTATCCGCCCCTGCACTCGCCCCTGCGATGATGGCGGCGACGCGCGCGCTACCCAGCCCGTCGACCGCACGCAGCATCCGCTCGCGCATCTCGCCGAGCCGTCCGACATCGCCGAGGAACGAATGCAGGGCGGACTTCAGCGTGGCGGTCGATAGCGCGCTGACCAGCCCGAGATCGGTGCACAACCCGAGGGCGGCAAGGGTGCGCAGGACCGGCTGCTGGTTGGGGGAGGTCGCCAGCAGCGCGGACGGCAGCCCCAGGCAGGCACGTTCCCACGTGGCGCCACCGGGTGAGCCGACTGCCACCGAGCAGGCGGCCATGTGGGCCGCCATGTCGGCGACATGTGGCTGCCATTCGATCCGGCCGGGAAATGCCGTGCTCAGCGCAGACATCGCGCCTGGGTCAGCCGCGCCGGCGGCGACTGCGATCAACTTCGGGTCGACATCGAGCAGCGTACTGCACAGCAGCGGCAGGGCATGCAAGTGGCCACCGCCACCGACGAACACGTGCACCCGACGCGATTGCGGCCAGGACGGCGCACAGGCATGGCGGGCCCGGAAAGCGGGACGCAGCAGCGCGTACGCCGGCCCGAGCAACAGCGCGGTCTGCGCCGACACCCATCGCCGATAATCGGATGGGGTCCGTGCCGGACCGGGGTCGAGCAGCAGGTCGCAGTCATGCGCGCGATCAGCCAGGTCGTCGATCACCAGCAGTCGTCGGACATGCGGCCGCACCGTCGACTCCCAGCGGGCGTCGAGCTGGTAGTGATCCACGATGACCCAATCCGTATCGGCAGGGAGGTGCGCGAGGAATGCGGCGGCATCCCGCACGGGATCGATTTCCGCGCACGCGTTGATCAGGCATAGTGGATGCATCGCGCCCGAGAAGATCGCCGACAGTTCCGGCGTCGGGCCAATGGCCACGAAACTGCAGCGCGCGCCTCTTTCGGCCAGCGCATCGGCGAGCGCCAGGCAGCGCATCGCGTGCCCGGCGCCGAGCGCCGCCGAGGCATCGATGCGAAAGGCGACCCGCACGCTCACTTCCCGGCAGCTCCGAGCGCCGCGTGGAGTGCCTCGGCGTGCTGCCAGTCTTCCTCCGTGTCGATATCCACCACCCTCAACCGGGACAGCACCAGCGCCGCAGCCCCCTCGACCAGGGGAGAGCCGCCGCGCAGGAAGGCACTGGCCCTTCCCCAGCAGAACTGCCCGGCGTCATGGAACGTCGGTTGAAGGTCCTGGGTGCGGCGCTGCGCCTGGGCCGGGTCCAGCATGCTGGCCGTGCCGTCAGGCCCGATCACGAGGGCGCGCTGGATCGGGTGCGGGTAGGCCACCGCACCAAAGCAGAAGTCACGGCCGCTGGTGCGCATCAGCGCGAGCGCATCGGCCAGCGCAGCCGCCTCCAGCAGCAATGCCGCCGGGTACAAGCAGCAGACGAACTCGGGCGCTTCGTCGTGCTCGACCAGCCATTGCACCGCATGCCGTATCACCGGGATCGTGCCGGTGAAGTCGTCCGACAGTTCGGCCGGCCGCATGAACGGCACCCGTGCCCCTGCTGCAACCGCGATCGACGCGATCTGCGCGTCGTCGGTGGATACCAGGATCGAATCGAAGCAGCCGCTGTTTCGAGCGGTCTCGATTGCACGCTCGATCAGCGGCTGGCCGGCGAACGCGCGGACGTTCTTGCGCGCAATCCGCTTGCTGCCGCCCCGCGCGGGAATCACCGCGACATTCATCGTGCGTCCCCTGGATGGCCGCCGGACTCAGCCTGCACCGAATGCCGCCACGGCGGCAGCGACCCGGTCGATTTCGGCCGGTGTGTGGCCGATCGAAATCGGCAGGCTGAGTTCGGTCGCGTGCAGTTCGTCGGCGATGGGCCAGTCGCCCGAGAGCACCCCGGCCATCGCCTGCTGCCGGTAGGGCGGGATCGGGTAATGTATTTCGGTGCGTATCCCGCGTGCGAGAAGGTGCTCGCGCAGCGCGTCGCGCCGGCGATGCCGGATGCCGAAAATGTGAAAGACGTCGAACTCGTCGCCACGCTGCCGAGGCAGCACCAGCGCCCCGGTCGCCGAAGCCGGGCCCAGTGCATCGAAGTAGCGCACGGCAAGCGCACGCTTGTGCGCGGTGATGGAATCGAGCGACCGCAGCTTGACCCGCAGCATCGCGGCCTGTATCTCGTCCAGCCGCGAATTGGTGCCCGGATAGACGTTCACGTACTTCTGCAGCGATCCGTAGTTGCGCGTGTGGCGCAGCCGCTCGGCGAGCGCTGCGTCATCGGTGACGATGGCACCGGCGTCACCCACGGCACCGAGGTTCTTCGTCGGATAGAAACTGAAACAGCCGGCATCGCCGAAAGTCCCCGTGGTGCGTCCGCCCAGCTTCGCGCCGTGCGACTGGGCGCAATCCTCGACCACCCGCAGTCCGTGCTCGCGCGCGAAATCGCCGATCGCGTCCATTCGGCACGCCTTGCCGAACAGATGGGTGACACAGATGGCCCGCACGCCCGCCGTCATCGCGGCCTGAAGACGCTTCGGGTCGGTATTGAACGTGTCCAGGTCCGGCTCGACCAGCACCGGCATCAGTCCGGCTCGAAGGATCGCCAGTATCGTCGCAATGTAGCTGTTGGAAGCCACCAGCACGCCAGACCCCCGCGGCAGGTCGAGCGCCTCGAACGACAACTGCAGCGCGTCGAGGCCATTGGCCACGCCGACGCAGTGCCGGGCACCGACCCAGGCCGCGAATTCCTGTTCGAATGCGCGCACTTCCTCGCCAAGCACGTACCAGCCCCCGCGGATCACGCGCGCCGCAGCCGCCTGCATTTCGTCGATGAACCCCGCGTTCGAACGGGCCAGTTGTTCGTACTCGATGGGCGTCACGGCGCCCGCGGCCGGTTCAGTCATAGGGCTCGTCGATATAGTCTGCGCGGTCGTAGGGCTGCGAGGACATCACGAGCAGGATCGAACCCGGGCCGAATGTCATCGTGTGCCAGTGATGCGGCTCCACCAGCAGGCAGCGCGCCGGCGAATCGAGCACGATATCGCCATGCTCGACGCCGTCATTCATGAACACGCTGACGCTGCCGTGGATCGCGACCAGCGCCTGGCGCGAAAGCTTGTGGCGGTGCCCACCTCGGGTATGACCGTCCGCGCCGTAGATCCAGTAGGTGCGCACTGGCGCGAATGGCAACGCCTGGTCGAGCACGGTCAGGGCGCCACGCGGATCGCTGAACGTGGGCAGGTCGAGGACGGTGCACTGAATCATGGGGAGCCTGCAGGAAGGGCCGGCGGAGCACGCAGGTCAGAACAGGGTCTGGTAGCCGGAGGGACGGGTCAGGCAACGCACCACCTGCGACTGCTCGGCCTCGGTCAGCCCCGGGAAGATCGGCAGGCTGATCGCTTCGCGGTAGTACTGCTCCGAATGGGGGAAGTCGGTGACTGCATACCCCATACGGCGGTAGTAGGGCTGGCGATAGACCGGGATGTAGTGCAGGTTGACGCCGATGCCGTCGCCGCGCAGGCGCTCGAAGACTTCGCCGTGGCTGCCATGCGCGCTGCCGGGGGGCACGCGGACGATGTACAGATGCAGCGCCGAATGGGTATCGGGATGCTGCCAGGGACGAGTGATCGCGTGGGGTGCCAGCCATTGCTCGTAGCGTGCCGAGATCGAGTGCCGGGCAGCCACGAATGCATCCAGCCGATCCATCTGGCTCAAGCCGAGCGCCGCCTGGATGTCGGTCATCCGGTAGTTGAAGCCAAGCTCTAGCTGTTCGTAGTACCAGGAGCCGTCGGGCGGACTCTCCATCTCGGCCGGGTAGCGGGTGATGCCGTGGCTGCGCAGGCGCGCCATCCGCTTGGCAATCTGCGCATCGTTCGTCAGCGCCATGCCGCCTTCGCCGGTGGTGACGATCTTCACGGGATGGAAACTGAAGACCACGATGTCGCTGTAGGAGCAATCGCCGACCTTGCGCCCGAGGTAGCTGCCGCCGATGGCATGGGAGGCGTCCTCGATGATCCGGAAGCCGTAGCGCTGGCCGAGCGCGCGGATCGCCTTCATGTCCGCCGATTGCCCGGCAAGATGGACGGGAATGACGACTTTCGGCAACTGGCCCGTGCGTTTCGCCGCTTCGAGTTTCTCGGCCAGCCGCTCGGGGCAGAGCGTGTACGTGCGTGGATCGATATCCACGAAATCGACCTTCGCGCCGCAATAGACGGCACAATTCGCGCTTGCCACGAACGTGACAGGCGTGGTCCACACCACGTCGCCCGCGCCGACATCGAGCGCGAGACACGCGATATGCAACGCGCTGGTCGCGCTGTTGACCGCCACTGCGTGCTGCGCTCCGACATAGGCCGCGACCGCTTTTTCAAACGCAGGTACGACCGGCCCCTGGGTGATAAAGTCCGACCTGAGTACCGCAGTGACCGCGGCGATATCCTCTTCCGAGATCGACTGCCGACCGTACGGAATCATGGCTGGGGCACTGTCGTTCGATGCCCGGCCACGCGGCATCCGGTGCTGCCGGATCCGGTCCGGCGCATCGACATGAATCGGGCGCATGGGCTCACGCGCGTCATGGTCTGTCTCATGTTTTCAAACATATTTTTTAAGTCTAGCGCACTTTTCCAATAGCCGGGCCTGATCGGTGCGCATGCCGACATCCCAGCCAGGGCCCCGATGAACCTGCTGGTCGTCACCCAGTACTTCCACCCCGAGAACTTCCGCATCAACGACCTGGTCGAGGGGATGGTCGCGCGCGGCCATGAGGTCACCGTGCTCACCGGGCTGCCGAACTATCCGGCCGGCCGCTGGCACGACGGCTATGGCGCGCTGCGCGGTCCGTGGCGCGAGCGGCTGCTCGGCGCCAAGGTGATCCGGGTGCCGATGGTCTCGCGCGGCCATTCGTCGGGCTGGCGCCTCATGCTCAACTACCTGACCTTCGCGCTCACCGCCTCGACGATCGGTGCGCTGCGGGCGCGCGGCCACTACGACGCCATCTTCGTGTTCGAACCGTCGCCGGTGACCGTCGGCATCCCGGCGGCGGCATGCCGCGCGATGACCGGTGCACCGGTCCTGTTCTGGGTCCTCGATCTGTGGCCGGAAAGCGTGATGGCGGCCAGCCGCGTGCGCGCCCGCTGGGCGCTCGGGCCGGTCGAGGCGCTGACGCGCTGGGTCTACCGCCGCTGCGACCGCGTGCTGGCCCAGTCGCGCGCCTTCTTCGAGCCGCTCGAGCGGCAGGGCGTGGGCGCCGGGCAGCTGCGCTATTTCCCGAGCTGGGCCGAATCGGTGTACCAGCCGGTCGACCGCGAGGCTGCCGCGCGCGGCAATGGCGCATCGCCGCCGGCGCTGGTGCTACCCGTACTACCGGTGCTACCAGAGGGCTTCAACGTCCTGTTCGCCGGCAACATCGGCGTCGCGCAGGACTTCCCGACGATCCTGGCCGCGGCCGAGCGGCTGCGCGACCGGCAGGATATCCACTGGGTGATCGCCGGGGATGGTCGGATGCGCACCTGGGTGCAGGACGAGATCGCGCGGCGCGGCCTCGGGCGCACGGTCCACCTGCTCGGCCCGCTGCCGATGCAGGACATGCCGAACCTGTTCGCCCGTGTCGATGCGCTGCTGGTCACGCTGCGCGATGAACCCATCTTCGCCCTGACCATCCCGGGCAAGATCCAGTCCTACCTCGCCTGTGGCCGCCCGGTGATCGCAGCACTCAACGGCGAAGGCGCGGAGGTGATCCGCCGCGCGCGCGCCGGCATCGCGTGCGGCGCAGAGGATCCCGTCGCACTGGCCGCGGCAGTCGCGCAGATGGCGGCGCTGCCGGCAGCCGAGCGGGACGCGATCGGTGCCCGCGCCCGTGCCTGCTACCTCGCCGAGTTCGACCGCGAGCAGGCCTTTGGGCAGCTGGAGCGCTGGATCGCCGAATTGCGCAAACCCGGCTGAACGCCAATAATCGAACGATTCCCGAACGACCCGCAGGCGCCATCGTGCGACATGAGAAAAATGGCTGAGTCCCTGAACGGCAAGACCGTACTGATCACCGGCGGCACAGGCTCGTTCGGTCGTGCCGTGCTCGAACGGCTGCGCCGGATGAAGGTCGGGCAGATCCGCATCTTCAGCCGCGACGAACTGAAGCAGGAGCTGATGCGGGTCGAGCTCGCCGACCCGTCGATACAGTTCATCATCGGCGACGTGCGCAGCCGCGACAGCGTCGATGCGGCGATGCGCGGCGCCGACTACGTGTTCCATGCCGCCGCGCTGAAGCAGGTGCCCTCCTGCGAGTTCTTCCCGATGCAGGCGGTGTACACCAACATCATCGGCAGCCACAACGTGGTCGAGTCGGCGATCGCCAACGGCGTGAAGAAGGTGGTCTGCCTGTCCACCGACAAGGCCGTGTACCCGATCAACGCCATGGGCATGACCAAGGCGCTGATGGAGAAGGTCGCGCAGTCGGCGGCGCGAGAGACGCTCGCCGCTGGTGCGCGCAGCCCGCGGGGGCGCTGCACGGTGGCCGCGGTGCGCTACGGCAACGTGATGTACTCGCGCGGCTCGGTGATCCCGCTGTTCATGTCGCAGATGCGGGCCGGCAAGCCGCTGACCATCACCGAAGGCGCGATGACCCGCTTCCTGCTGCCGCTGTCGGGTGCGATCGACCTCATCCTGTTCGCGTTCGGCAATGCACGGCCCGGCGACATCTTCATCAGGAAGTCGCCGGCCTGCACGGTCGACGCGCTGGCCGCAGCACTGGGCGAACTGTTCGGCATCGAGCCGCAGATTCGCCGCATCGGCATGCGCCACGGCGAGAAGCTCTACGAGACGCTGGCCAGCCGCGAAGAACTGCGCCGCGCGCAGGACATGGGCGACTACTGGCGGGTGACGATGGACGGCCGCGGCCTCGACTATGCGAAATACTTCACCGAGGGTGACACGAAGGAAACCGGCGTCGACGACTACACCTCGCACAACACCGAACGGCTCGGTGTCGCGCAGGTGAAGGCGCTGCTGCTGACGCTGCCCGAGGTGCAGGCCGAACTCGCCGCCGGGCCGGTGCAGGCGCCGACCGGGGCAACCGCCAGGGCGAAAACGGAGGCGACGGCCCGCGCGAAGCCAGCCACGAAGGCGGCGCCGCGCCCCGGCGGCGGCAAGCCGCGCGGGCGGCCGCGGAAGTCGCCCGCGTGAATCCGGCAGCGCCGGCGGGGCCCAGGGTCGCGATCACCGGCGGTGCCGGGTTCCTGGGCTGGCACCTGCGCTGCGCAGTCCGGATGCGCGGCTGGCCCGAACCGGTCGTGGTCGACCGCGCCGGCTTCGACGATCCGGCAAGACTGAGCGCCGCGCTGACGGGCCTAGACGTGGTGGTGCACCTGGCGGGCGTGAACCGCGGGCCGGAGGCCGAGGTCGAAGCCGGCAATCCGCGGCTGGCCCGAGCGCTGGTCGACGCGCTGCAGGCCAGCGCCGGTACCCGCGGCTGGCTGCACCTGCTGTTCTCGAACTCGACCCACGGCCGCGACCAGGGCGATGCGCCTGCCGCCGCGCTCACCCCCTACGGGCGCTCGAAACGCCAGGCCAGCACGATCCTCGGCGAATGGGCGGCTTCGGCTGGCGCCCGGTACACCGACATCTGCTTTCCGCATCTGTTCGGAGAGAACGGCCGGCCGTTCTACAACTCGGCTGTGGCCACGTTCTGCCACCAGCTGGCCACCGGCGGCACGCCGAAGATCGTCGTCGATGGCGAGGTCGAGCTGCTGCATGCGCAGTCCGCCTGCGACCGGATCCTTGATGCGATCGAGGCCGGTACCGGCGGCACGCTGTCGCCGGCCGGGCGGCGGATGCCGGTCAGCGAGGCGCTGGCGCGGCTGCAGGCGCTGCATGCGACCTACGCCGACGGCACGCTGCCACGGTTCGACAGCGCGTTCGACCTCGACCTGTTCAACACGCTGCGCTCCTACCGCTTCCCGCTGCACTATCCGGGCCGCATCGATCTGCGCAGCGATGCGCGCGGCCATCTGTTCGAGGCGGTGAAGACCGGCCATGGCGGCCAGTGCTTCGCGTCTTCCAGCCATCCGGGCGTGGTGCGCGGCAACCATTTCCACCGGCGCAAGATCGAACGCTTCCTGGTGACCGCCGGCGAAGCGACGATCCGGGTGCGCCGCATGTTCACCACCGACACCCATGCCTTCGAGGTACGCGGCGATGCGCCGGTATACGTCGACATGCCGACGCTGCACACCCACGCTATCCGGAATACCGGCCAGGGCGAGCTGTTCACCCTGTTCTGGTCGCACGAGATCTTCGATCCCGCAGCGCCCGATACCTACCCCGAGGGGGTCTGATGAAGAAACTGAAGGTGATGGCCATCGTCGGCACCCGGCCGGAACTGATCCGGCTGTCGCGCGTGCTGGCCAGGCTCGACCAGGCCACCGAACTGGTGCTCGTGCACACCGGCCAGAATTACGACTACTCGCTCAACGACGTCTTCTTCGAAGAACTCGGCATCCGGCGTCCGGACCACTTCCTGGCCGCCGCGTCACCCGGCTCGAGCGCGATCGACACCATCGGCAATACCCTGATGCGTGTCGACCCGGTACTCGAGGCCGAGAGGCCGGACGCGGTGCTGATCCTCGGCGACACCAACAGCTGCCTGTCGGCGATCGCCTGCAAGCGGCGCAAGATCCCGGTGTTCCACATGGAAGCGGGCAACCGCTGCTTCGACGAGCGCGTGCCCGAAGAGCTCAACCGGCGCATCGTCGACCACATCTCCGACGTCAACCTGCCCTACAGCGACATCGCGCGCGACTACCTGCTGCGCGAAGGCCTGCCGCCGGATCGCGTGATCAAGACCGGCAGCCCGATGTACGAGGTGCTGCACCACTACCTGCCGCGCATCGAGGCCTCCGACGTGTTGACCCGGCTCGAGCTGCATGCGCGCGAATACTTCGTGGTCAGCCTGCACCGTGAAGAGAACGTCGATCCGCCGGCCGCACTGGAGCGCATCGCGGCGATGCTCGATGCGCTGGCGCGCAAGTTCCGCCAGCGCATCATCTTCAGCACCCATCCGCGCACGCGCAACCGGCTCGCGGCCCGCGCCGCCACGCTCGACCCGCTGGTCGAGCTGCACACCCCGTTCGGCTTCCTCGACTACGTGCAGCTGCAGCGCAATGCGCGTGCGGTGCTGTCCGACAGCGGCACCATCAGCGAGGAGTCGTCGATCCTCGACTTCCCGGCGCTGAACCTGCGCGAGGCGCACGAGCGCCCGGAAGCGATGGAGGAGGCGGCGGTGATGATGGTCGGCCTCGACACCGACCGCGTGCTGCAAGGGCTGAAGGTGCTCGAGACCCAGTCGCGCGGCGAGCCGGCCGGCAGCCCGGCGCGCACGCTCGCGCCGGTGTCCGACTACCACCGCCCGGCGGTGTCCGAGAAGGTGCTGCGCATCATCCTCGGCTACACCGACTACGTGAACCGGGTGGTGTGGCGCAAGGCGTGAGCGCTCAGTTGCTGGCTCCGCTGCTAGCGCTGCTGGCCGCCGCGGCCAGCAGCGCAGTCAGGATTGGGCGCACCACGAAAATGACTATGGTACGATGACTGTGGTCATTTTATCAGGCCCGGTATGGAAACCATCTCTAAATCCAGGTTCAAGCCGCGCGCGCTCGAGTATTTCCGCGCAGTGCAGGAATCGGGCGTGCCGCTGGTCATCACCGAGCACGGTCGCCCGGTGCTGCGCATCGTCCCCTATCGCCAGGACCCCCGGGCAGACATCGAGGCGCTTCGCGGTTCGATACTGCGCTACGATGACCCGACTGAACCGGTCGGGGCTGCCGACTGGGAGGCCACGGACGATCCTGGGCGCGTCCTTGCCCGGCCGTGATTCTGCTGGATACCCACGCGTGGCTCTGGTGGGCGAACGGTTCGCCGGAACTGTCCCACGAGGCACGCCGCCTGGTCGACCGAGGCCTGGACGACGCGGCGGTGTCGATCTCCTGCATCAGTTCCTGGGAGGTGGCCATGCTGCTGGCGCGCGGTCGCCTCGAACTGTCGATCGACGCGCAACGCTGGATCGGCACGTTCGAGCAGATGGAGGGCATCACCTTCGTCCCGGTCGACAACGCGATCGCGGTGCGCGCCGTCAGCTTGCCGGCGCCCTTCCACGCCGATCCAGCGGACCGGATCATCGTTGCCACTGCGATCGCGCTGGATGCGACGCTCGTCACGCGCGACGGACGGATCCGGGCCTATCCCCATGTGCGGACGGCCTGGTGAGGCCAGACAGGGGATGCCGGGCGGGCGCTCGCCCGGTGTCGGCGTGAGCCGCTGATGCAGGTCAGCGTCCGTTGGCGTACCGTACTGGCCATCGTCCACGACGTGATCGCGGCTGGCTTCGCCTGGTGCGCGGCGTTCTGGCTGCGCCTCAACCTCGAAGTACCCGAGCCGTACTTCAGCGCGATGCTGGCATCGCTGGCCTGGGTGGTACCGCTGCAGGCCGCGGTGTTCTGGATGTTCGGCCTGTATCGCGGCATCTGGCGCTATGCGAGCGTCCCCGACGTGCAGCGCATCGTGCTCGCGGTGCTGGTTGCGGCGATGGCGGTGGCGATGGTGCTCGTGCTGCAGGGCCGGCCCACCGGCGTGCCGCGCTCGGTGCTGATCCTCGATCCGCTGCTGCTGGCGATGGCGATGGGCGGCAGCCGGATGCTCTACCGGATCTTGCGTGAACGGCGCCAGGCGCGCGCTGGCGGCGCACGCTCGGTGTTCGTGCTGGGCGCGGGCGATGCGGCTGCGGGCCTGATCAAGGAGTTCTCGCTCAGCGGCGAATGGCGCGTCGCCGCCCTGTTCGACGACAACGCAGGACGCCATGGCCGCTCTATCCACGGCGTGAAGGTGTTCGGCGCGCTGGACGCGCTACGCGAAGCGCTCGCCGCGATGCCGGCGACGCACGCGATCATCGCGATGCCGTCGGCCAGCAACCAGGACCGCAAGCGCGCCGCTGACCTCGCGACCGCGGCCGGACTGCAGGTGCTGACGGTGCCGTCGTTCGACGACCTGGTCAGCGGCAAGGTGACGGTCTCGCAGATCCGCGCGGTCGAACTCGACGACCTGCTCGGGCGCGACCCGGTGGTGCTCGACGGCGACGGGCTCAGAGGCTGGATCACCGGCCAGGTGGTGATGGTCACTGGCGCCGGCGGCTCGATCGGCTCCGAGCTGTGCCGGCAGATCGCGCGCTTCGGTCCGCGGCTGGTGGTGATGGTCGAGTCCTCCGAATTCGCGCTCTACCAGATCCAGCAGGAATTCAACGACCCGGCCACGGGCATGCGAGCGGATGCCCGCCTGCGCCTCGTCGCCATCGCCGGGGACGTCCGCTCGCCGGTGCGCATGGCCCAGGTGATGCGGCAGTACCGCCCGTCCGTCGTGCTGCACGCCGCAGCCTACAAGCACGTGCCGCTGATGGAGACCGGCAACTGCGCCGAGGCGGTACTGAACAACGTCGGTGGCACCTGGACCGTCGCCCGCGCGGCGATCGACGCCGGCGTCGAGAAATTCGTGCTGGTCTCGACCGACAAGGCGGTGAACCCGACCAACGTGATGGGCGCGACCAAACGCCTGGCCGAGATCGTCTGCGAGCGGCTGCAGGAGACCACTGCGGACACCCTCTTCGTGATGGTGCGTTTCGGAAACGTGCTGGGCAGCACGGGCAGCGTGATCCCGCGCTTCCGCGCGCAGATCGCAGCCGGCGGTCCCGTCACCGTCACCCATCCCGAGATCACCCGCTTCTTCATGTCGATCCCGGAGGCCGCGCAACTGGTGCTGCAGGCCGGCCTGATGGGCAAGGGCGGCGAGATCTTCGTGCTCGACATGGGCGACCCGGTGCGTATCGCCGACCTCGCACGCTCGATGATCCGGCTGTCGGGCTTCAGCGAGGACGATATCCGCATCGTCTACAGCGGGCTGCGGCCCGGGGAGAAGCTGTTCGAGGAACTGCTCGCCGACGACGAGCAGACGCTGCCGACCCCGCACCCGAAGCTGCGCATCGCGCAGGCCCGGCAGGCGGCGGACGACTTCCTCGAACGGCTGCGCGCCTGGCTCGAGGCGCTGCATGCGGGCAAGTCAGCCGACGCCAACGACGGTGCGGTCAAGCGCCAGCTGGCGGCCTTCGTGCCCGAATACAGTCCGCAGGGCCTGCCCGCCGCCGCGACCACGGAACCGGAACATGCCAGTCTCGCGCGCTAAACTGTTTGCCCGCACGTTGGCCTCGCGCACGCAGGGACGGCTCTACGACCTGCGCGACGCGCCGATCGACGCCAGCGCGGGTGACACCCGGCGCAGCCACGCCAGGCACTGGAGCGGACGCTTGGCCGAGCGCGTCGATGCATTCGGCCACCACGCGATCGCAGGCCTCGCGTTCGCAGCGCCGGTGTCCACCGCGCTGGCCAACGTGATGCTCGCGCTGGTGTTCGTCTGCTGGCTTGCCGGTGGCCGCTACCGCGAGAAGCTGCGCTGCTTCATCGACAGTCCGATCGCCTTCGCGGCGCTGCTGCTGTTCGCCTGGCTCGCGCTGAGCCTCGCCTGGGCCGACGGCTTCGGCCCCGACCAGCGCGAGTTCCTGCACAAGTACGCAGACCTGCTGCTGATGTCGGTGTTCCTGTGGTTCCTGCTCGACCCGCGCCACCGGGCGCGCGCGCTGGCCGGCTTCGCTGCTGCGATGCTGCTCACGCTCGCGCTGTCGTATGCGGTGGCTGCCGGACTGCTGCCTGCGGCCAACTGGCTGCGCGCGCAGCCAGGCAACGCGGTCGTGTTCAAGCTGCACATCACCCACGGGCTGCTGATGGCCCTGGCCAGCCTGCTGTTCGCGCTCTACGCAGCCGAGGCAGCCACTGCCGGCCGCCGCCTGGTGGCCTCGGCATGGGCTATCGCATGCCTGCTGGCGCTGGTCAACGTGCTGTTCATGGTGCAGGGGCGTACCGGATACGTCGTGCTGGCCACATTCATCGTGCTCGTGTTCGCGCTGCGCGCAGGGTGGCGGGGCCTGGCCATCGCCGGCGTGCTGGTCTGCGTGGCGGCCACGGCGATCTACCAGGGATACCAGCCGTTGCGCCAGCGGATCGACATTGGGCTGAGTGAACTTTCGAAATGGAACCCGGCCACCCCGGCCCGTGATGACAGCTCGGTGGGCCGGAGGCTCGAATTCCTCTCCGAAGGCCTGGCCCTCGTGCGCGAACGGCCGCTGCTCGGTCAAGGGCTGGGGGACTTCGCCGCGGCCTACCGCCGACAGATCGAAGGCACCGGAAAGGCACCCACCAGCAACCCGCACAACGAAGCCCTGCTGCTGGCCGTGCAGGCAGGCATTCCCGCGGTGCTGCTGTACCTGTACCTGCTGGGGCGCACAGCGCTCGCCGGGCGCCAGCTGCCGACGCTGCATGAGCGGGTGCTGGCACCCGCCCTGGTACTGTGGATGAGCATCGGCGGCCTGTTCAACGCGCTGTTGATCGACCATACCGAGAGCCTGCTGTTCACGCTGCTGCTCGGGCTGCTCGCCGCGGCCGGGCTGCACCGCGCCCCGCCGCGCGGCCTCGGCACCGCCGGAGCGGCATCGCCATGAAGCTGTCGGTGGTGATCATCGCGCGCAACGAGGCCGCGCGGATCGAGCGGTGCATCGCATCCGTGCGCTGGGCTGGCGAGGTGATCATGCTCGATGGCGGCAGCACCGATGCGACGGTCGAACGCGCGCAGGCGCTGGGTGCGCGCGTCGAGACCGCGACCGACTGGCCGGGCTTCGGGCCGCAGAAGAACCGCGCACTCGCGCTCGCATCAGGCGAATGGGTGCTGTCACTCGATGCCGATGAATGGGTCGACGACGCGCTGGCCGGGGCGATCCGCGCGGTGATCGAGGACCCGCGCTCGGCCGCGGTCTGGCGGATGCCGCGCCGGTCGCGCTACTGCGGCCAGGTGATGCGCCATTCCGGCTGGTGGCCCGACCACGTGACCCGGCTGTGGCGGCGCGGTTCGGCACGCTTTTCCGACGACCTGGTGCATGAGCGGGTCCTCTGCGACGGCACGCGCCCGGCCACGCTGACCGCGGCGCTGGACCACGAGTCGTTCGCCGGCTTCGAGCAGGTAATCGAGAAGATGAACCGCTATTCGACCGATGGCGCGGCGATGATGCATGCGCGCGGTCTGCAAGGGTCGGTCGGGCGCGCGCTGCTGCACGGCTTCTGGACCTTCGTTCGGACGTACGTGCTGCGTCGGGGTTTCCTGGACGGGCGCTACGGCCTGCTGCTGGCGATCTCCAATGCCGAAGGCAGCTACTACCGCTACCTCAAGCTGATGCAGCGCCAGAGGCAATGACCCGCCTGGCGGTGGTGGTGACCACCTACAACCGGCCGGACGCGCTGGACCGCGTGCTGTCGGCCTACCTGTCGCAGGAAGACCGCGACATCGAGCTGCTGGTCGCCGACGACGGCTCGACCGACGAGACGCGCAGCGTCGTCGCACGCTTCGCCGAACGCGCCGCGTTCCCGGTGCGCCATGTCTGGCACGAAGACCTCGGTTTTCGCGCCGGCGCGATCCGCAATCGCGCGATCGCGGCCACCGACGCGGCCTATATCGTGTTCACCGACGGCGACTGCGTGCCGCTGTCGGGCTTCGTCGCCAGCCACCGGGCACTGGCCGAGCCCGGCTGGTTCGTCGCCGGCAACCGCGCCCTGCTGTCGGAGCAGTTGACCCGGTCGGTGCTGCAGCGGCAGATCCGGCTCGAGACCTGGTCACGGTTCGACTGGGCGCGTGCATTCCTGCGCCGCGACGTGAACCGACTGGCACCGCTGTGGACGCGCGATCTCTCGGGCACGCTTGGCTGGCGGCGCCGGCAGCCGGCCCGCTGGGCAGGCGCCAAGACCTGCAACCTGGGGGTCTGGCGCGACGACCTGCTGCGCGTGAACGGTTTCGACGAGGCCTACAGCGGCTGGGGGCTGGAGGACTCCGACCTGGTGATCCGCCTGCTGCATGCCGGCGTACGCCACAAGAACGGCCGCTTCGGCACGCCGCTCGCCCACCTCTGGCATGCCGGGAACGACCGCAGCCGGCTCGATGTCAACCAGCAGCAACTCGATGCGCTGATCGCGTCACGGCACACGCGCGCCGCGGTAGGCCTCGACCAGCACGACCAATGAGCGCGCACGCCGCTGCGCCGGGCCGCGCTCTACCTCGGCCCGGACACGGTGGTGACCCACATGGCAGGAGAGCGAATGAACGACACGACCCAGGACAAACCCTCCCGCTTCATCCAGCATTGCCCGGTCGGCTGCACCGCGCCGCTGCTGCCCACCACGATCCGCATGCCGGAAGGCGCGCTGCTGCGCTGCACGGCGTGCGGCCAGTGGATCAGCCAGGCCAGCCCGCAGCGCTACGCCGAATCGATGCGCGAGTTCGACACAGAGCAGGGCACCGCGCCGGATGCTGCGTCACTGCAGCGCCGCCATGCGCTGGCCGCGCAACGGATCGAGCGGCTGGCCCGCCTCGCCGGCTGCGCGCCGCGCGCGCTCAGGCTGCTCGACATCGGCTGTTCCAGCGGCGCTTTCCTAGAGGCGGCGCGCACGCTGCAGGTGCCCGCGCGCGGTGTCGAACCGGCGCCTGCGGCCGCAGCCGGGGCGCGAGCAAAGGGCCTGGACGTGGTGACCGGAACGCTCGGCGGCGCCGCCTTCGAACCCGGCAGCTTCGACGCGGCCACCCTGTTCGAGGTGATCGAGCACCTGCAGGACGCGCTGTCGCTGGCGCACGATGTATTCCGCGTGCTGCGGCCTGGTGGCATCTGGCTGGTCGGCACCGCGAACGCCGCGAGCTGGACCGCGGCGCTGATGGGCGCGCGCTGGCAATACCTGGACATCGC
>CAMDXD010000025.1 GCA_945877995.1 Bordetella parapertussis | reverse complement strand
GGCCGGCATCGATCCGAAGCAGGTGCAGCGCGCACCCGAGCGCACGATGGCCGAGAACGTGGCCGCCCTGCGCGCCGGCGAGGTCGACGTGATCCAGGTGTTCCAGCCCTACGCGCATTCGGTTCTTGCCAGCGGCGCCGGGCACCTGTGGCATCGCGCAGCAGACCGTGGCCTCGCCTGCTACACCACGCTGAACACCACGCGTTCCTTCCTGCGCAGCAATCCGGACACGATCCTCGGTGTCACGCGCGCGATGTACCGCACCCAGAAATGGGTGGCGGCACATACGGGCGCGCAACTCGCGGACGTGGTGGCAGGCTACCTGCCCGATATCGCGCGCGACGTGCTCGCCGCCTGCTTCGACGGCTACAAGGCCACCGGCGTCTGGAGCACCAGCCCGATCGTCCAGCGCGCCGGCCTCGAATGGAAGCGCGATGCGATGCTTTCCTGCGGCGCCATCGGCAAGGCCGCAGCGTACGAAGACTATGTAGACCTGCAGTTCGCCGAGCGCATCGTGCGCGAAGACCCGCCGTCGATCTGAACCACCCCGAACTACGCACCGAGGACACCATGCTCAAGGAACCCGAGCGGTTCGGCTATTCGCCGGTCTCGCGCAGGCCCGATTTCACCTGGCCAGGCGGCAAGCGCCTCGCGCTGTATGTGTCGGTGAATGTCGAACACTTTCCGTGGGGACAGAACTCCGGGCCCGACCTCGACCGCCCGACGCTGCCCTGGAGCCAGCGCAGCTGGCTGTGGCGCGAATACGGCAACCGCGTCGGCGCCTGGCGGCTGATGAACCTGTTCGATGAACTCGCCCTGCCGGTGGGCGTGATCGCGAACACCGCGATCTACGACCACTGCCCCGAGGTGCTCGAAGCACACGTGAAGCGCGGCGACGAGCTGATCGCGCACGGCCGCAACCAGGTCGAGCGGCAGATCGAGATGACGCTCGAGCAGGAGCGCGAGATGGTGCAGGACGTCACGCGCACCTTCACCGAGCGCAACGGCGTCAAGCCGGTGGGCTGGATGTCGCCCTACCTGACCCCGAGCGACCACACTACCGACCTGCTGGCCGAAAGCGGCTACCGGTACTGCATGGACTGGGGCATCTGCGACGAGCAGCCGTTCTTCGTGAAGTCGGCCACCGGCAGCATGCTGGCGATGCCCTATCCGATCGAACTCAACGACCAGCCCGCCGTGGTCTACCGGCGCAACACCGGCGCCGAGTATGCCGAGATGCTGGTCGACAACTTCGACGAGCTGCTGCGCAATTCGAAGGACACCTCGCTGGTCTGCGCGATCTCGATCCACACCTTCGTCGTCGGACAGCCCTACCGGCTGGCCCGGCTGCGGCGGGCGCTGCAGCACATGCTGGCGCACCGGGATGACGTCTGGGTCGCCATGCCGAAGGACATCGCCGCGCACTATGCCGCATTGCCGGCCGCGCAGCAGCTGCACGCACGATGAGCGCCACCGCCCGTCTCGCACGCTTCATCGCGACGTCGAGCTGGGCCGATGTGCCCGACAGCGTCCGGCACGACGCGAAGCGCTCGCTGCTCAACTGGCTGGGCTGCGCGATCGGCGGCTCGAATGCACCGTCGGTCGACCTGGCGATCGACTCGCTGGCCACGTTCTCCGGGCCGGCGCAGGCGACCGTCATCAATCGCGGGCGGCGCCTCGACGTGGCCACCACCGCCGTGATCAACGGCGTGTCCTCGAGCGTGCTCGACTTCGACGACACCCACCTGCAGACGGTCATCCATCCCTCGGTACCGGTGGCCTCCGCGACACTGGCGCTGGCGGAACACCTGGCGGTTCCGGGCGAGACGCTGATGGATGCATTCACGATCGGCATCGAGGCGGCATGCAAGGTCGGCAACGCGATCTCGCCGGAGCACTACGCCGCCGGCTGGCATGTCACCTCGACCTGCGGCGTGATCGGCGCGGCCGCCGCCTGCGCACGCCTGCTGAAGCTGGACGAGCTGCAGGCCGCCCATGCGATCGGCATGGCCTCGAGCCAGTCGGCAGGCTTGTCGGAGATGCTGGGCAGCCCCACGCGCATGTTCAACATGGGCCATGCGGCGCGCAGCGGCTTCATGGCCGCCTGGTATGCGTCGAGGGGAGTCACCAGTTCCACGCGTGCGCTGGAAGCCCCGCGCGGGTTCGGCAACGCGTTCACGTCACGCTGCGACTGGTCGGCGCTGACCGACACGCTCGGCGTGACCTGGGAACTGGCGGCCAATGCGTTCAAGCCCTATCCCTGCGGCATCGTCGTGCACCCGGTGATCGACGGCTGCCTGCTGCTGCGCGAGCGCCACGCGATCCGTGCGGACGACATCGAGCGCGTCGAGGTCACCGTGAACCCGGCGGTGCAGGTCATCATGTCGCATCCGGAGCCGGCCGACGGGATGCGGTCGAAGGTATCGGCGGAGCACTGCATCGCAGTGGCGATGGTCCAGGGCGCCGCCGGCATCCAGCAGTTCACCGACGCCGTGGTGCACGACCCCGGGGTCGCTGCGCTGCGCCGCCGCGCCCGGCTGCTCTGCTCGGACGCGATGGCGAAGGATGCCGCGTCGGTCTGCGTCGTGATGAAGGACGGCACGCGCCACGAGACATTCATCGCGCATGCGAAGGGCAGCGCGGAAGTACCGTTGACCGATGCCGAGCTCGAAGGGAAGTTCCGCAGCCTTTTGGCGCATGGCCGGCAGGGTGGCGATGCAGAGCGGATGATCGCGATGATCCGGGGCCTGGAAGCGGTCGTCGACGCGGGCGCCGTCGCGCGGGTGTGAGTGGCACGGAGCGTGCCAGTACAGATACGGAATCCCCACGCACGACGAGGAGGAATCGAATGGCAACGCGATGCCTGGCCGCCCGATCAGGGACATCCTTGACCTTGCTGCTCGCAGTGATGACAGGAGCGTCCGGCGCGGGGCTGGCGCAGGAGTATCCGACCCGCCCGGTGCGTGCCATCGTGCCCTTCCCTCCCGGAGGAGGCACCGACATCGCCGCCCGCGTCGTCGCGCAGAAGCTCGCGCAGCGCTGGGACAAGCCCGTGATCATCGACAACCGCGCGGGCGCCAACGGCAACATCGGCGCGGAGCTGGCGGCGAAGGCGCCTGCCGACGGGCATACGCTGTTCTTCGGAACCTCGGGGCCGATGGCGATCAACCCCA
This sequence comes from Bordetella parapertussis, assembly GCA_945877995.1. Taxonomy (GTDB): domain Bacteria; phylum Pseudomonadota; class Gammaproteobacteria; order Burkholderiales; family CAIKXV01; genus CAIKXV01. The sequence goes on along the minus strand of CAMDXD010000025.1, from coordinate 15,191 downwards.
CGCTCTACGGAAAGGTCGGGTTCGATCCGATCAAGGACTTTGCCCCGATCGCCCTGGTGGCGCCGGTCTACTACATCGTCGTGGCGAATCCCGGCATCGGCGCGAAGACCATGTCCGAGTTCCTGCAGCTGGGTCGCGCCGGCAAACAGAAAATCGTCCTTGCTTCGGCAGGTATCGGCAGCCCTGGGCACCTATCCGGCGAAATGCTGAAGATGATGGCGAAGATCGACTTCGTCCATGTGCCATACAAGGGAGGCGGCCCTGCCCTGGCAGGCGTACTGGGTGGCGAAGCGACCTTCGTGTTCGCCGACCTCATCGCCGGCATGGGTTTCGTCAACAGTGGCAAGCTTCGGCTGCTGGCGACGGCTGCCCCGAAGCGGATACGCTCGCTTCCCGATACGCCGACGCTTTCGGAGTCCGGCGTGACCGGCTTTTCGGCGATGAGCTGGACCGGCCTTTTCGCCCCGGCTGGCACGCCGATGACCATCGTACGGTCGGTGAATGCTGCAGTGAAGGACGTGCTGAAGATGCCGGACGTACAGGAGCAACTGGCCAGCGACGGCAGCGACTTCGGGGTCAACTCGCCTGAGTCGACCGCAGCCTTCCTCAAGGAAGAGATCGCGAAGTGGGCGAAGGTCATCCGCCAGTCGGGGACGAAGGCCGAGCAATGAATGACTGCAGCAACGGAACATGGGCACGAGCATGCAGACCACGCTGATCCGGGGCGCGCGCGCGCTGCTTGGCAACGACCAGGCTGCGAGCGAGCACCCCGTCGATATCCTGGTCCGCGGCGCGCGGATCGCCGCGATCGAGCCCGCCGGCAGCATCGCAGCCGCGGACAGGATTTTCGACCTGCCGTCGCACCTGGTTTCGCCAGGACTGATCAATGGCCACCTGCACAGTCATGAACACTTCCAGCGTGGACGCACCGAGAACCTTCCGCTGGAACTGTGGCAGCAGTTCGTGCGCACGCCGATCCCGATCCCCTTCACGCCGCGCCAGGTGTACCTGCGAACGCTGATCGGCGCGATCGAGTGCCTGCGTACCGGGGCCACCTGCGTCGTCGACGACCTGCGCGTACGCGATGCGAAGAGCGAAGACCACATCGCTGCAGTGTTCCAGGCCTACGAGGACATCGGCATCCGGGCGATGGTCGGATTCGCGATGATGGACCGATCGATCATCGATTCGTATCCGGCGATCGATCGACTTCCACCGGAACTGGTGAAGCGCATCCGCGCGGTACCGCAGCCCGATGCCCGCGAATACCTCGACCTGGTGCGCCGCCTCGCGCCTGCTCGCCATCCGCAGGCCTCGCGCGTGGGCGTGCTGGTTTCGGCGTCCGCCCCTCAACGCTGCACGGAAGCCTTTCTTGGCGAATGCCGCCGGCTTGCCGATGACCTCGTGCTGCCGGTCATCACCCACGTGCACGAGACCCGGCTGCAGGTCGTGACTGGGCTCGAATTCTACGGCGTCCCCATGGTGGAGTACCTGGACCGGATCGGCTTCCTGAAGCCGATGACCTCGCTGATCCATGCCGTCTGGCTGAACCCGCGCGAGATCGAAGCCCTGGCGCGCACCGGCGCGACTGCGCAACACAACCCCTGGAGCAACCTGATGCTCGGCTCTGGCGTGCAGCCGATGCGCGAGTTGCTGAAGGCCGGCGCCAACGTCAGCATGGGGTCCGACGGCTCGTGCTCGAACATGACGGTAAACATGTTGAACGTCGTCGGCACCGCGGCGGCGCTGTCGAAAGTCCGCAGCCCGGACCATGCCGAGTGGGTGACCGCTGCAGAAGCATTGCGTGCCGCCACCATCGGCGGTGCAAAGGCGCTTGGCTTCGAAGGTTCGCTCGGTGTCCTGCAGGTCGGCGCCATCGCCGACCTTGCCGCATATCGCACCGACACGGTCACGTTCACGCCACTGCACCATCCGGTCCGGCAGCTGGTATACGCCGAGCGCGGGGCAGGCCTGGACTTCATGATGGTCGATGGCGAAGTGGTGATGCGGGACGGCGCGATCTCAGGCATAGACGAGCGGGCGATCCTCGCAGAGGTCGCGCACGAGATGGAAGCGCTCTCCCCGATGATCAGCGCGGGGGAAGCATCGGGCAACGAATTGTTGCGGGCGATGGAAGCGGTATGTACGCACTGCGCCTCCGTGCCGCTGCCGAAGGATACCCATCCTGCCCGGATAGGCTGACTCCCGCAGGTGGCTCCGCCGCGCCGTTGAAAATGATCCACCCGAAGCGCACTATCGACGCCTCCTTCACCGCTCCTGAGATCGGACCCGGCCCCCCATGAAGATCAAGCGCATCGAACACGTAGGCATCGTCGTCGGCAACCTGGAGCAGAGCCGCACCCTCTGGGAGGACTGCTTCGGCATCAAGCTGACCGGTACCGAGAAGATGCCGGATCGTCCGGTCGAGCTGGCGTTCTACCCGGTCGGCGATTCGATGGTCGAGCTGATCGCCGGCACCACGCCCGACAGCAAGCAGGCGAAGATGGTTGCCGAGGGCAAGGGCGGGCTGAACCACATCTGCTTCGAGGTCGAGGACATCGACGCGGCGCTTGAAGAGCTGAAGGCCAAGGGCATCCCGCTGCTCGACGCCGTGCCGCGCATCGGCCACGCCGGCGCGCGTATCGCCTTCATCGATCCGTCCGCGACCGGCAATTGCCTGGTCGAGCTGGCGCAGCTGGCCGACGGCGCGCACTGAGGCCGGGCGATGACTGCACCGGAATACTTCACCGCGAGCGACGGTGTACGCCTGGCGTACCGTGTCGACGATTTCACCGATGCCTGGAAGCCCGCCCCGGTCCTGGTGCTGATCCATCCCGGCATGGGCAGCGCCGAGCGGCTGCAGGCGTGGGTGCCGCACTTCGCGCGCGAGTACCGCGTGGTGCGCCCGGACCTGCGTGGCCATGGCAAGTCGGATGCAGGGCTCGACCAGCCACTCACGCTGGAGCGGCTGGGCCTGGACCTGATCGAGCTGTTCGACCATCTCGGCATCGCCGACGCGCATGTGATGGGTTCGTCCGCCGGTGGCATCATCGCGATGGATGCCGCGCTGCAGGCGCCGTCGCGTTTCGCCTCGCTCGCGTTGTTCGCGGCCACGCCGGGCATCCATCCGTCGCGGCCGAAGAAGGGCAACTGGCTCGAACGCGTGGGTAAGAATGGCGTACGCCACTTCCTCAACGAAACGGTGCACGACCGCATCGGCGATGCTTCGCCCGAAATGATCCGCTGGTACCTCGATACGGCCGAGGGCGTGACGCCCGAGTTCCTCGGCCGCTTCGTGCCCCTGCTCGCCAGCCACTACTTCCCCGAGAAGCTCGCCGCGTTCGAGTTTCCCGTGCTGATGTGCGTGCCCGAGCCGGATCCCTCGGTCGAGGACAGCGAGTACGCACTGATGCGCACCTACCTGCGCCACTGCACCTATGTCGGCATCCCCGGTGGCGGCCATGGCATGACCGCGCAGATTCCGGACCAGTGCTCGCGCGTGCTGCACGGGTTCCTCTGCGGCCTTGCACGGCCCCGGCCTGCCGCCACCGATGGCACGGCGCTGCGCATCGACCCTGCCGACCCGGCACAGAGTGCGGAACTCGCAGGTGTCTACGACCGGATCACCGCGACCCGAGGCTACGTGTCGAACATCCTGGCGAGCATGAGCCATGCGCCCGACGGGCTCGGCTGCTTCGCGGCGCTCGGCGAGTACGTGCGCTATCGCAGTTCGCTGTCCGGACGTCCGCGCGAGTTCGCGATCCTGTCGATCGCGCGCGGCAACCAGTATGCATGGACGCATCACGTACCCTCGGCACGCAAGGCCGGCATCACTCAGGCCGAACTCGATGCGCTCAATGCGGGACACGTGCCGGCGACGACCGATGCAGCCGAGCAGGCGGCCATCGCCTATGCGCGCGAGTTCGTGCACTACGGCAAGGTGGGCGACGAGACCTTTGCCTCGGTGAAGCGTCAGCTCGGCGAGCGCGGCATCACCGATCTGACGATCACCTGCGGCTACTTCCTCGCGCTGGGATCGACCGTCACTGCGTTTCGTGTACCGCTCGAGGCGGATTACCCGCCACAGATGAAACCAGTGAACGCATGATGAAGCCTGCTGCTGCATCCTTCGCATCTGCTGCCTGCACCCTGCTGCTCGCCATGCCGCTTCCGGCCATCGCACAGGCCTGGCCATCGAAGCCGATCCGCTTCGTCGCGGCGTTTCCGCCGGGTGGACCGAGCGACATCGTCACGCGCGCGGTCGGACGGCGGCTGTCCGAGATGCTCGGCCAGCCGGTGGTGATCGACAACCGCGCGGGCGCAGGTGGGCATATCGCGGCCGAAAACGTCGCGCGCTCGGCGCCCGACGGCTACAGCCTGTTGCTCGCCGGCAGCTTCGTCACCATCGGGCCGAGCCTGTACCGCAAGCTCGGCTATGACGTGAACCGCGACTTCAGCGCGATCGGGCTGGTCGCCCAGAACCAGTACCTGCTGGTGACGCATCCATCGGTTCCTGCACGCAACGTGAACGACCTGGTCAAGCTCGCGCGCAGCCGGCCCGGGCAGCTCACCTACGGTTCGTCCGGCGTCGGCGCGCCGCCGCATCTCGCCGGCGAACTGTTCAAGGCGATGGCGAAGATCGACGTGCTGCACGTGCCGTACAAGGGCGCGACGCCGGCGCTCGCCGACCTGATGGGCGGGCAGATCGACTACTACTTCGGCGGCATCTCGGGCGCGCTGCCCTATGCACGCAACGGCAGGCTGCGCGCGCTGGCGGTGACCGGGCGCACCCGCTCGAGCCAGTTGCAGGAAGTGCCGACCGTGTCGGAGTCGGGACTGCCCGGCTACGACATCACCACCTGGTTCGGCCTGGTCTCGTCGGCCGGAGTGCCGAAGCCGGTGGTGGACACGCTCAACGATGCCTTGCGCCGGATGGTGGCCGAGCCCGAGATGCGCAAGTTCCTCGACGCCCAGGGGCTGGACCCAGTCAGCAACACGCCCGACGAGTTCGCGTCGTTCATGCGCGCCGAAGTGCCGAAGTTCGCCGCGATCGCGAAGGCAGCAGGGCTCAAGCCCGAGTAAGGCGCCGGGCGCCTCAGCGCTCGTCCGGCTCCAGCCCTTCGCGCAACGTCTCCAGCGGGTCTGCCCGCTCGCGGCTCAGGTGCTTCACCGACGTGCCCACGAGCGTCTCGAACCACGGCTGCCCCTCGTCGGCCAGCGCCTCGGTGCGATAGAACACCTCGAGCCGCGACGCCACCCTGCCCGGTCGTACATGCAGCACGGTGCGCATCGCGCCATCGGCCCCCGCGCCCAGCCTGACCCAGCCGCCGTCGCCATCGGACTCCAGGTCGGCGCAGCCGTCGAGCGTCGCCTTCAGGGCGTCCCCGTCTGCCACGCGGTAGTGGTCGGTGACGAAGACCAGCGGCTCGCCGGTACCTTCGTCCAGCAGCGCCGACGGATCGAACGGCATCAGCGCATGGTCGAGCCAGATGGCCATGATCGCCCAGCCCTGCTCGTACATGCGTTCATCGGCCGGGATGTCCTCGTGCGCCATGTGCTCGCGCACGCCATCGATCGCATGCCCCGCACCCAGCTCCGGAAACGGATAGACCGCACCGGACAGCATGTGCCGGTCGCCCGTCTCCAGGATGCGGCAACCGAGCAGCAGTCCCGGGTCGGCCGAGTCGGACAGGGCTATGTCGTGCACGAACACCGGCGCCGCCGCCGGGTCGAGTGCATCGACCAGCTTCACGCCTTCGCGCGCGATGACCTCGGTCACGTAGTACAGGCCGAGCGGACGGGTACCCAATTGGCTGATGAAGTCGCGCTGCGCGGGATTGAGTGCAGGACCGCCATCGGCCAGCACCATCGCATTGATCGAATGTATCTCTTTGCGGATCTCGATCGAACCGGCGGCCAGCATCCATTCGTTGATGTTGATCAGGATCTGGTGCATCAGCTGCGCATCGACATCCTCGGGATGCGGGCCATCCTCGGGCCAGAGATCCTCGTACAGCAGGTCGGTCGTCTCGCGCTCGAGCGCCTTGCGGTGCCGGTTGCCGATCCAGTCGAGCGCGCGCCGGGCGGCGCCTTCGTGGGTACCCTTGTCAGCTGCCTCGGGGCCGGGATCGCGGCCGTGGCAAAGCTTGAATTTGCGTCCGCTGCCGCAGGCGCAGGGATCGTTGCGGCCGGGTTTGCTGCTCATGTGCTCGTGTGCTCGTGCTCGTGGTCGTGGTCGTGGTCGAGGCATCCTCGAATGCCGGCGAGGGTAGCAGGTTACGGCCACGCCTCCGGCAGGATAGCGGCAGCCCCTGCCCGGCGCCGACTCAGGTCGGATCCAGCCCCTGCTCGCGCGCGATCGATCTCGCCGCAACACCCATGTCCCGCCATGCCGCGGGATGGCAGGTGAACAGCAGCACCTGGTGGCGCTGCGCGGCGTCGAACAGCACCCGCTTCATCCGGTCGAGCCGACCGGTGTCGCTGTGCACCAGCGCGTCGTCGAGGATCACCAGCGTCGGCCGGCCGGCAGCCTTCAGCAGGTCGGCATACGCCAGCCGGGTCAGCACGCCCATCTGTTCGCGCGCACCGTGGCTGAGCTCGGACACTACGCCGCATTCATCGCCATGGGCGGCAGGACGGGTGAGCAGGCCGGGCAGCAGGTCGTCACCGATCTCCAGGGCCGCTCTCGGGAACAGCAGGCGCAGGTAGTGGTCGATGCGCGCCTGCAGCGGCGCGCGCAACCGGCGGGTGAGGTCCTGGCGTTTCGCCTCCAGGCGACCCAGCAGGAGATCCAGCGCCTTCGCACGCAGGTCGAGCTCGCGATGGCGGCGCGCGGCGGCTTCCAGGCGCACGGCCAGGCCAGCGCGGGTTTCCTCGAAGCCCTGTGCGCCTGCCTCCTCCAGCTTTCCCGCGAGCAACGTGATCTGCGCCTGCCGTTCCTGGTGCGCGCGATGGGCGAGATCGGCGCTGCGCCGGAAGCGTTCGACCGACTGCTTCAGCATCTCGGGCTGCGTGCCCTCGATCGCCTCGGTGCGCGACGCGATCGATGCGCGCAGCGCATCCTGTCCAGCGCGACTGGCCAGAAGCTGCCTGCCTGCATCACCCTGCCTTGCCTGCCAGTCTGGCGCATCGAGGCGTGCCTTCAACCCCTCGTGCTCGCGCAACGCGGCCGCATGCTGTTCGTGCGCGACCAGGCGCGCCTGCTTCGCCTCGGCGAGTTGTTCGGCGATCGTGTCGGCATGCTGCTTGGCCGCGGCATGCTGCGCTTCGGCCTCGGCAAGCGGGAACGGCAGCACCTCCGGTGGCGAGGGCGATCGCTCTGCCGCGAGCGCTGCCACGCGTGCCTGCGCAGCCGCCCTGCGTGCGTGCTGTGCGGCCAGCTCGACCTTCAGTGCCTCGATGCCTCTTGGCGCGAAGCTGGCCAGGGCCGTCGCCGCCAGTGCTGCGTCCTGCGTCGCCTGTCGGCACGCAGCCAGGCGTGCTTCGGCGTCGGCGACATCCGCGACCGCGCAGCGCAGCAGCAGGTCATCATGCGCCGCCTGCTGGTCGGCCTCTTCGCGCGCGAGTGCGGCGAGCGTATCGCCACCAGGCAGGATCTCGAACCGCCCGACGCCCCGGATCTCGATGATCGTGGCAGTGGTGATCAGGCGCTCGCCGCTGCCCGCGAGTGCAGCGCCATCGAGCATCGCCGGCGCGCCCTCGGCAAGGTCGAAGCGGATGCGCGTCGCGACCACCTGCCGGCGCACATGCAGTGCATCCAGCGCCCTGCCCTGCGCGCGCAGGCGATCGACGTCGGCCGCTTCGATAGCGCCGGCAGCGGCCTGCTGGCGCAGCTGGGCGATTCGTGCCTGTTCTTCCTCGCAGCGTTGCAGCAATGCATCGAGCGCCTCGATGCGAGACTGCGCGTCGGACACGCGCAGTGCGAGCTCCTGCCGCAGGTCGTGCTGGCGTGCCCGGTCAAGCTCGGCGGCAGCCACACGGTAGGCGTCATCTGCCGCCGCCTGCTCGGACTGGCGGCGTTTCTCGATGGCACTCGACGTGTCGAGCCGCTGCATGGCTTCTGCAACGCCCGCTTCGCGCCCTGCCAGTGCGAGTCGCTCCTCCTCGAAGGCAGCGAGTTGCTGCTCGAACAGTCGTACGCGCTCATCGGCCTGCCGCAGCGCGACTGTATCGGCCTCGCGCTGCCGGACCAGTGCCTCACTCTCGGCCAGCGCCTGTTCAGCCTGCTGCTGCTGCGCCTGCAGCGATTCCCAGGGCTTCGCGACAGCTTCGGCCGCATGCTCGGCCGTCAGCGACGCGAATCGGTCGACCTGCTGTCGCCAGGCATCGATGCGCAAATCGATACCGGCCAGCTGCGCCTGCAATTCATCGCGTGCATCGATCGCCTTCTTCAGCTCGGCGGTCGGCCTGCCGATACCCGGGGTCAGCAGCAGCTCCCGCTCGCTGCGCACCTTCGCGATCAACGCATCGCCCTGGGTACTGGCGACCGCGCCGACGGAGGATTCGAGCGCCGTGCGCAGATGGTCTGCCGCATGCCTGACCGGATCCTTGATCTCCTGCGCCTGCCCCTGCTCGATCCACAGCAGACCCGGGATGCCCCAGAGCTCGGGCCGACTCGCCCCCCTTTCTGCGAAGGCGAAGCCGAGCAGCGCGGCCAGGTGCCTTTCCGCATCCTCGCCGTCAAGGCTCTTTGCGCCGTACCGCAGTTCGCAGCGCTTGCGCTGCAGGAACGACTTGCGCAGACGCAACGCGGTATCGCCGACCATGAAGTCCAGCTCCACGGTTGGCGCAGCCGTCGAATCCCCCCAGGGCCGGAGGTCCTCGACCGTCGACGATCGATGCCGCTCGAAGAACGCGGCACGGATCGCGCGCACCAGCGTGCTCTTGCCCGCCTCGTTCGGGCCGACGAACAGGTTCAGTCCCGGCTCGATGCCATCGATCTCGAACGGCTTGCGGAACTGGCGCAGCTGTTCGACCTTCAGCCGTTGCAGCCTCATGGCGCAGCCGCCGCCTCGCGGCCTTCGAGCAGGAGGGTCGCGAGCAGGTTGAGCGCTTCCGCGGCGACGCTGGCTGCTTCAGGCCGTGTACCGTCCGGCTGAATTCCCTGCGACTGCGCATCGCGCAGTTCGGCGATCACGTCGCCGAGGTAGCCGTCGGCATCGAGCGCGGCGATGTCCTCGGCGGTGGGCATCAGCTGCAGCGACGAGAGATCGGCCTGCAGGTGGCGCACGCCGGCTTCCGCCCGGCTGATCGCCGCACGCAGTCGCATCAGCGCCTGCAGGTCGACCTGTCCGGCCACCTGCAGCGACAGCACATCGGCCGGCTGCGCGGCGCCGAGCTGGTCGGCGAGCTGGTCCACGTCGCTTGCCACCGCCAGCGTCACCTCCAGCGCCCGCCAGCGGTAGCGCCCGGTCGCGATGCGGGTCACCACCGGTAGCGCACCCGGCGCGTCGATGTCTACCCGCAGCGCGAAGCCGGGATCGTTGTCCCGGAAGCGATCTGCTTCGGGCGTGCCGCTGTACCAGGTGCGTTCATCGACCTGCCGGCAACCGTGCCAGTCGCCGAGCGCGAGGTAGTCGAGCCGGGCACGACGCGCACGGTCCGCGCCGATGGGGTTCGCCGAATCGATGCTCTCGGCGAGCAGGCCCTGCACGCAGCCGTGCGCAAGGCCGATACGCAGCAGGCCTGGCGCGATGTCCGCCGTGTCGAACCACTCAGTGAGGTCGTTGTACGTGTGGCGCTGGGTCAGCGGTGCCGCCAGGGCCACGAAACCCAGCGCAGCGAAGTCGAGCACGCCCGGCTCGAGTGCCAGGTGCACGTTCGGCGGCACTGCGCCGATGCGCTTCGCGCAGGTCCAGACGCTCTCGGCCAGTGCAGCGTCATGGTTGCCCGGGATCATCAGCCAGGGACCTTCGAATCCGGCAAGCTGCGTGAACAGTCGGCGGATCGTACGCTCGGAGACAGCCTGCGCGTCGAACACGTCACCAGCCACCAGCACGGCATCGACCGCATGCTCTGTCGCCAGCCGCGCAAGCGTCGCCACCGCTTCGAGCCGGGCCTCGGCCAGCAGCGCGCCATCGTCCTGCGGGAACTGGCTGTACTGGCGCCCGATCTGCCAGTCGGCGGTATGCAGGAAGCGCGGCATCGACCTATTCCGGCGTGATGCCGACTGCCTTCACCAGCTTCGCATACTTGGCGATCTCGGCACGCAGGTACTGCGCGAACTCCGACGGCCGGGCCGTGGTGAACGGCACGATGCCCAGCGCATGCAGCCGCTCCTTCACGTCGGGCAGCGCCAGTGCGCGCGCGATCTCCACGTTCAACGTGTCGACGATGGATGCCGGCGTGCCCGCCGGTGCGATGAACGAATACCAGTTGTCGATCGCGAAGCCGGGCAGGCCGGACTCGCCGATGGTCGGCAGGTCAGGAAACAGGTCGGAGCGGATGGCAGAGGTGTTGGCGATCGTGCGGATCTTCCCGCTCTTCATGTGGCTCGCCGCGGTGGATACGGTCGCGAAGATCAGCTGCAGGTTACCTCCGACGAGGTCGGTCATCGCCGGCCCGCCACCCTTGTACGGCACATGCTGCATGCGCACGCCGGCCATCATCGAGAACAACTCGCCGGCGAGGTGGTCGGCCCGGCCCGCGCCGGAAGAGCCGTAGTTGAGCTTGTTCGGATTGGCCCGCGCGAACGCGACCAGGTCTTTCACCGACTGCACCGGCACCGACGGGTGCACCACCAGTACGTTGAGCGCGGACACCGCGCGCAGGATCGGCGCGAAATCCTTCAGCGGGTCGTACGGCAGCTTCGCATGCAGGCTCGGATTTACGGCGAGCGGACCCACCCCGCCCTGCGAGATCGTGTAGCCGTCCGGGTTGGAACGCGCCAGCATCTCGAGGCCGACGATGCCGCCCGCGCCGGAGCGGTTGTCGACGATCACCTGCTGCCCGAAGCGCTCGGACAGCTTCTGCGCGATCAGCCGCGACGTGATGTCAGCACCGCCGCCCGAGGCTACCGGCACGATCATCCGGATCGGACGCGCAGGCCAGGACTGGGCGGCAGCGGGAGCCGACAGCAGCGGTGCGGCGAGCAGCACGGCCGGCAGAGAGTACAGAAGACAGGAAGGCATGGGCGCCCGGTTGCGGTACGACACCGACGAGTCTTTCAATGCGGATGGGTACCGTGCTTGCACGCAGCCAGCGGCGTCTCGGGCAGTGGCGCCTTCAGCACCGGCAAGCCGAGTTCGGCACGGGTCTTCGAGCACACCTCGAGCGCGACCCCGGCATAGACCTTCGCGGTGCTCGTGAGGTCCTCGATGGACACATGTTCGCCGATGTCGGGATCCCAGTTGTCCTTGCCCGAAGCGGTGCGGCCACTGGGGCCATAGTTCACGCACGGAATGCCGTAGAGCTGCAGGTGGCCGGCATCGGACAGGAACATCCCGACCACTTCCTGCGGCGGCGCGCCGACCACGCGCTGGTGTGCCGCGCGGACATGGTCGGCGATCGACGCATTGCCTTCCGCCAGCGCCGGTGGCAGGGTCACGAAGAACTCGGTCTGGAACTCGATCGACGGGTTGATCGCATGCACCATCGCGATCAGCCGGTCCACTTCCTGCGGGATGTCGCCCACGCGCTGGCTGGGCAGCACGCGGAACTCGAGGAATACGTGGCAGAAGAACGGCACGCGGTTGCAGCGGAACGGCCATCCTCCTTCGATGGAGTGCATGTGGACCGACGACTGCTTTCCCTTGTAGCCGTGGCGGGCCGAGTAGTCGGCCGAGAAGTCGTCGAACACGTCGATCAGCACGCGCATCTTGCGGATGGCGTCGTCGCCGTGGCTCGCCACGCGCAGCGGCGCCGGCTTGCCCAGCGTGGTGATGCGCACCGCCACCGATCCAACATGCTCGTGGATGAGGCCCATCGAGGTCGGTTCGCCCACGACGGCCATGTCGGCAATGCCACCGTTGCGCACCCAGTGGCTGGTGCCGCAGCCGCCACCCCGGTAGGACGGGCCCTGGTAGTCGAGCACCGAATGACGTTCGATCTCGCCACCGACGAAACCGAGCAGCAGGTCGCCCTTGAGCTTCACGCCGGATTTCTTCACCGCTTCCGCGGCGGCGATGAAGGCACCAACGCCGCTCTTCATGTTGTGCACGCCCATGCCGTGGATGAAACCGTCCTTCACCACGGCCTGCGTGCGGTAGCCCGGCGCATCCGGCAGGTACTGCTCGTCGCCGTTGAACGAGATGTCCATGTGGCCGTTGAACAGCAGGGTCGGGCCACCGCCGGTGCCACGAATGCGCCCGATGCAGTTGTAGCGGTCGGGCTCGAACTCCTGCATCACCGCATCGATGCCTGCTTCGCGCAGCAGCCGAACGCAGGTTTCAGCAATGGGCCGCTCGTTGCCGGTCAGGCTGGGAACGTTCACCAGTTCGCATGTGATCTCGGTGCAGCGCTCCGGTGTGATCGAAGCGAGGATCGTGTCGATGTCTGCCTGGTTCATCTGTCCCTCCCGTGTAGCCCGAGCGTAGCGCCGGCGACCGGGCTTGTCACGCCCGGCACGGCGGCGCGGTCACGGCGTTACCGCACCCGCCTCGCGCACGATCCGTTGAAAACGCGCGATGTCATCGCGCACCAGGTGTCCGAACCGCTCGCGCGGCATACGCCCCGGTTCCAGTCCTGCGCGCTGCAGCAGGTGCCGTACCTCACGGCTGTCGATCGCGGCGTGCGCGGCGGCCTCGAGCTTCGCGACCACGGCGGACGGCGTGCCCGCGGGTGCGAACAGGCCGAACCATTGGCTCGCCCTGAATTCGCCCAGGCCGGCCTCGGCGAAGGTGGGTACCGACGGAGCCGCGTCGACCCGCCGCAGTGAGCCGACCGCCATCGCGCGCAACCGCTTGCGCCGGACCTGCTGCAATCGCGGATGCAGGGCGCCGAAGCCAACCATGGCATGGCCCGACAGCACCCCATCGACCGCCTGCATCGCGTGCGTGGCCGGTGGCACGCGCGCCATCCGGATGCCGGCACTGGCGTTCAATGCCTCGGCGACGGCATCGGTGAAGCTGCCGGGTTCCGCGCCGGCGTAGGTGATGGCGCGGGGGCGCGCGCGCGCGAGCGCCACGAGTTCGCGCAGGTTGTTGACCGGCAGCGAGGGATGAACGAACAGCGCATGCGGCAGCTCCGCCAGCTTGGCGACCGGAACGAGGTCGTACGCGGCGGCGTACGCGACGGGCGCCGCCGGTGCAGCGAGTCCGACGAGGTGCGTGGTCTCGCCGAGCAGCAGGGTGTGGCCATCGGCCTGCTTTCCGTCGACCTGATGCACCGCCACTGCGCCCGAGACGCCCGGCCGGTTCTCGACCACGAACGACTGCTTCAGTGCATCGGCCATCCTGCCCGCCACCGGGCGGGCGACCAGGTCCGGCCCGGTGCCCGGGGCAGCTGGCACTATGACCCGAACCGGGCGCGATGGGTAATGCTCCGCTGCGCACGCATCCAGCGCGCACCCTGCCAGGGGTGCGCCAGCCAGCAGCAGCATGGCCCGCATGTCGACTCCTCCCATTGCCGCCCGGTCGATGCCGGACTCCATTGCGGTAATCATCGCATGGGGGCATTGTTCATGCTTCGCACGCGAGGTCGGGACGAACGCAGTCCACCAGGAGAATCGCATGTCCGAAGACAATCGCTTTCCGGTCCGGCGGATCGTGTCCCGACGCGGCCTCCTGCAGGCAGCGGGCAGCGCCCTGCTGCTGCCACGGGACGTCCGGGCGCAGCTGGCCTGGCCGTCGCGGCCGATACGCCTGGTGGTCGGCTTCGGAGCCGGAGGCATCGCCGACACCATCGCCCGCACGCTCGGCGTGCGGCTCACCGAACGTCTGGGGCAACCGGTGATCGTCGACAACAGGCCCGGTGCAGGCGGTGCGCTGGCCGCACGGCTGGTGTCCTCGGCGCAGCCCGACGGACATACCGTGCTGGTCACCACCGCGGCGATCTCGGTCAACGCGAACGCCGGGCGCGATGCGCTCGATCCGGCGACCGCGCTCACGCCGATCCTCAACGCCGCGGATACGCCGTCGATCTTCGCAGTGCACGGCACGAACCGCTCGAAGGGGATGATGGACTTCGCACGCATGGCGAAGGATGCGCGCTTTACCTACGGCACGGCGGGCATCGGCACGACCGAGCACCTCATGTCCGAGTTCCTGTTCAGGGGCGTTCCGGGCATCGAGGCCACCCATGTGCCCTTCGCCAGCGGCCTGGCGGCCTCCTCGGCGGTGATCGCGCAGCAGGTCGACATGACGGTCACCGCGATCCCGACGGTGTCCGGACAGGTCCGGTCGAATGCCCTGCGCGTGCTGGCCGTGTCGTCCAGGGCACGGATGCCCTTGCTGCCCGACGTGCAGACCCTGCGCGAGGCCGGCTTCGGCGACTTCGAGAACACCACCTGGATCGGCGTGTTCGGGCCACCGAAGTTGCCTGCCGCGACGGCCGGGCGGATCAACGAAGCGCTGAACGCCGTGCTGAAGCTGCCCGACGTGCGCGAACGGCTGGTAGGGCTCGGCTTCGATCCACGCGGCGGCACCGCGGACGGCTTCGCCAGCTACGTGAAGACCGAAGTGGAGAAGTGGGCCCGGGTGATCCGGTCGACCGGCATCGCGCCGGCCTGACCGGCTCCGGCCGGCCGGAGCCGATCAGGCGAACATCGCCTCGTGCCGCCGCTCTTCCTCGCGGTAGTGCTCCCGATAGCGCTGGTAGCCGGCCGAGTGGTGCGCAAGCCCGTCCGCGGAGAACGGCGCGTCGGGCCGCGGGATCAGGTCGAAGTGGCCATGGCGGTCCTCGCCGCGCACGAGCATCGCGCCCAGGCGATGCGCACCTTCGAGGCGGCAATGCGTCGGGATGTAGCTGATGCCCAACCCGACGCGCCGGTGCGCGGCGGCGTTGGGTGCCGACCGATGCACGCAGAGCGTATGGTGCATCGAGAACTCGCCCGCCTTCAGGGCCATCGGCACCGCCCCAGCCTCGTCGATCTTCTCGACGATGGTCTGCCCGGCGCCATTGATGCTGTGCTCGAGCCGCGCGGCGGCATGGTGGAACTGCCGCGGCTGGCCGGTCGACGAGAGCACCTCCATGCAGCCGGCCACCGTGCCGGCATCGGACAGTGCGATCCACGCCGTCACATGCTCGTGGGGACG
>CAMDXD010000024.1 GCA_945877995.1 Bordetella parapertussis | reverse complement strand
GATGAGCAAGTCGAAGGGCAACGTGGTCGCACCGCAGCAGGTGGTCGATTCGCTGGGTGCCGACGTACTCAGGCTCTGGATCGCCGCGACCGACTATTCCGGCGAACTGTCGATCTCGCAGGAGATCCTCAAGCGCGTCGTCGAGTCGTACCGGCGGGTGCGCAACACGATCCGCTTCCTGCTCGCCAACGTCGACGACTTCGATCCCGCGCGGCATGCCGTACCGATGGCGCAGCGGGTCGAGATCGACCGCTACGCGGCAGTGATGCTCGAGCGGTTGCGCGTCGCGGTAGCCGCCGACTACGAGCACTACGAGTTCCACCTGGGCATGCAGCGGCTGCTCCACTTCTGCTCGGAGGACCTCGGCGCGTTCTACCTGGACATCCTGAAAGACCGGCTGTACACGACCGCACCCGGCTCGCATGCGCGCCGCTCGGCACAAAGCGCGCTGCACGAGATCGCGCGCACGCTGCTGCAACTGTTCTCGCCGGTGCTGACCTTCACCGCCGACGAAGCCTGGGCGGTGCTGGCACGCGATCCGGCGTCGACGGTGTTCACGACGACATGGTCGCCGGCCGCGGATACGCCGGATGATCCGGCGCTCGAAGCACGCTGGGCATCGGTGCGCGAGGTACGGGCGCTCGTGCTGAAAGAGCTTGAGGCGCTGCGTACCGCCGGCAGCATCGGTTCCGGCCTGGCGGCCGAGGTCGAGGTACGCGTGGCCGGTTCACAATTCGACGCGCTTGCCGCGCTCGGCGAGGACCTGCGCTTCGTGTTCATCACCTCGGGTGCCCGGATCGTGCGTGCCCAGGACGGTGCCAGTTCGACGGTGGCCGCAGTCCCGAGCACCGGTGCGAAGTGCGCCCGCTGCTGGCATTACCGCAGCGACATCGGCAGCCATGCCGGGCATCCCGATGTCTGCGGCCGCTGCGCCGGCAACCTGGCCGGTACCGGAGAAATCCGTGTCCATGCCTGAAGCGGGCGGCTTGTGCGGGCGCATCGGCGCGGCCCTGTCGCGCTGGACGCTGAGCGACTGGCTTGGCAGTGCCTTCGCGCTGGTCGTCGTCGACCAGATCGTGAAGGTGCTGGCGCTTCAGTGGCTGAGCAGCGGCCGGGTGGTCGAGGTCGCGCCGTTCATGAACCTCGTGCTGGTCTACAACCCGGGCGCGGCGTTCAGCTTCCTCGCCGGCGCCTCCGGATGGCAGCGCGAGTTCTTCGTCGGCGTGGCGCTGGTCGCCTCGGGCTGGATCACCTGGATGCTCCACCGGCACCCTGGGCGCGTGCGGTTCTGCGCTGCGCTGACCCTCATCCTCGGTGGCGCGGTCGGAAACCTGATCGACCGGCTGTGGCTGGGTGCGGTGATCGACTTCCTCGATTTCCATGTGCTCGGCTACCACTGGCCCGCGTTCAATGTCGCCGATTCGGCGATCAGCATCGGGGCTGTCCTGCTGGTCTGGGATGCCTTCCAGCCCGTGGACGACGCGCGGGAGGCGGGCGGATCTGCCGTCACCGGCGGTGCGGCCTCGGACACCGGGGCACCGAAGCTATAATCACAACCCCGAGGCGAAGGAGTCCCGAACGTGTCCAAGCAGGTCATCCTGGCCAACCCGCGCGGCTTCTGCGCCGGCGTCGACCGAGTGATCGAGATCGTCGAGCAGGCGCTGGTCGCGCACGGGGTACCGGTCTACGTGCGGCACGAAGTCGTGCACAACAAGTACGTCGTCGATGACCTGCGCACCAGGGGTGCGGTGTTCATCGAAGACCTGGAATCCGTGCCGCGCGGCAGCACCGTCGTGTTCAGCGCGCACGGGGTTTCGCTCGAGGTCCGACAGGAAGCCGAGGCACTCGGCCTGAACGTCTTCGACGCCACCTGTCCGCTGGTGACGAAGGTGCATGTCGAGGTGGCGAAGATGCGCGCACAGGGCCGCGAGATCGTGATGATCGGCCATCGCGGCCATCCTGAGGTCGAGGGTACGATGGGGCAGGCCGACGGAGGCATGCACCTCGTCGAATCGGTCGAAGACGTCGCGCGGCTGGCAGTCGCCGATCCGGACAATCTCGCCTATGTCACCCAGACCACGCTGTCCGTGGACGATGCGCGTGGCATCACGCTGGCGCTCGCGGCGCGTTTCCCGAAGATCATCGGCCCGAAGAAAGACGACATCTGCTACGCGACCCAGAACCGGCAGGACGCGGTGAAGAAGCTGTCCGCGGACTGCGACCTGATGATCGTCGTCGGCTCGCCCAACAGTTCCAACTCGAACCGCCTGCGCGAGGTTGCCGCCAATGCCGGCATCCCCGCCTACCTCGTTGACCGGGCGAGCGAAGTGAAGGCCGAGTGGCTGGTCGGTCGTGAGCGCATCGGCGTCACTGCCGGCGCTTCGGCACCCGAAGTGCTGGTGCGCGAAGTGGTGGACCGTCTGCGCTCGTTCGGCGGCGTCGAACTGATCGAGCAGGCCGGCATCGAAGAGCACGTCACTTTCCCGCTGCCGAAGAACCTGACCCTCGCGGCCGAGGCCGCCCGGGGCACGCGGCGCTGATCGGTATCGATCACGGCGCTGAGCCCCGCTCAGCGCCGTGTCATCGCTCGCAACTGCAGGCCGCGCGGCCTGCAGGGACGTCAGATCTGCGGCTCGGTGTACCAGTACACGCGCGTGCCGACGCCCAGAATGTTCTGCTGCCGGGTGAGCATCCTCGCATCGGCCGCAGCCACGAAGAACACCCGCCGCGCCGCCGGGGTACTGCCCGGCAGCACGATCAACTGCCCGGCCGAGTTGTAGCCTCGGTTGAGGAAGTTCGCGTAGTACCGTGACATGCCAGTCGTCGTCGCCGGGATCACGTAGCCCCCGAGCAGGTCCAGTTCGCTCAACCGGCTCTGCCCGGGGGGCATGCAGGCGTTTATCTGTGCGATCGGCGTGTAGGTGCCGAAGCGGACCTTTTCGAAGAACACCGTCGGCGAGGCGACTATCTTCTCGCCCGTATCGAGCGGGCGATACCACCCCTTCGCCGCGGCGTTGTCGATCAGTGCGGTCTCGGTGGTACCCGCTTCGGTCGAACCCAGGTTGATGAAGTCGCCCGCCTGCATCGAAGTGACCGTGGTGGACGCCGCATACAGGCCGTAATCCGGGTCCTTGATCATCGCGATCACGTCGACGGACGTGGCCTTGAGCGGGTTTTCACGATTGCCGGTGCCGACGATCACCGCGTCGTAGCGTACGCCGCGCCGCAGTTGCTTGACCGCTGCGGGCGGGAAGAAGATACGCCGGTCGGTGGGCGAGGCGGTCGCGAGCGTGGCCAGCAGCCTGCCGCTCCAGAGGCTCTTGTCGGGATGGCCGATGTCGAACCGCCAGACCTGGCCGCCCATGTCGCCGACGTAGATCCGGTCGAGATAGTTGTTTCCGTCCAGGTCGGTGTCGAGCGCCGCAAGGTCGGACGGGATGCTGAAGGACATCGACCCGCCGGTCACCTGCGCGTTCGAGCTGCTGAACGACGCCTCAAGGCTGCCCGTGAGGGCGTTGACGACGAACACGGCACGCCCCATCGAATCCGCGGCCGTCGTCGGCTGGGTGTCCTGGTTCGGATCGTAGCCGCCGCCGAACAGGAGCACCGGGTCGGAGACCGCGCGTACCCGGCCAACGGTCGGGGTCGACCAGCTCTGGCCGAGTTGCGCGTAGGCAGTCGACGCGCTGCAGCCGCCCGCATTGCAGATCTGCGTGGGCGTGATCTTCCACATGAAGCGGGGCGTGTTGATGTCGGTGATGTCGAGCGCGTAGTAGGCGCGTCCGCCGCGCCGCAGCCCGAAGAACAGCCAGACCGAATCGGAGCCGTCCACGACGCCGTTCTTGTTGGCGTCGTTGAACTGCACGACCGGCGAGCCGTCGGCGACATAGATCTGCTCGCCGGTCGCGTTGGCCATCAGCGCCGCGAGCTGCGGCAGCGCCTCCTCGACGAGGAAGGTCCACTTCTCGGCACCCGTGTTGCTGTCCACCGCATGGATGTAACCCGTACCCGACGCGTAGAAAAGGTACTGCGACGGGGGCGAGGTGCCC
The DNA here is from genome assembly GCA_945877995.1 of Bordetella parapertussis. Lineage (GTDB taxonomy): Bacteria > Pseudomonadota > Gammaproteobacteria > Burkholderiales > CAIKXV01 > CAIKXV01. The sequence goes on along the minus strand of CAMDXD010000024.1, from coordinate 14,397 downwards.
GGATCGTAGGTGACCAGCGCCGGGCGCGAATGCTGCACATCGCCGTGCGCCCACGACCGCCATGCGGTGCAGGCCGTCCCCGTGCTGGCGTCCGAACACGCCGCGTCCCCGGGGTTGCCGCCGCGTGTCCAGTTCAGGACCGTGGAGCGCTGGGTATCGCTCATGTCTGCATTGCCGAGCAGTGCCTTGGTCAGCGCGGCATTGCCTTCGGAGACCGCATTGCTCGAATGGGTGAGATCCCCGCTGGTACCGGTCGACAGGCGTGTGTAGACCTTGCGGGTCGACGGGTTGTAGCCGATGGTGTTGAGCAGCTGGTACCCGGTACCGCCGCTGTCCGGCTTGCTGGCATCGAGCAAGGTCGTCGGTCCCCAGAAGCTGGAGGCATTCGGGTTCACCGAGACGGTTTGCAGCCCGGTGCTCGAATCCGTCTCGATCATCTCGATGTTCTTCGAGTTCGTGCCGGACAGCACGGTCTGGCCGATCAGGCACAGATCGGTGATGCCCGGTCCGCAGACGCCGGGTTCGGTGAACGGATCCCCGAGCATGAATTTCTTGACCGTGCCAGTCCACGCCTGGGTGATCGACGCCCTGAAGAACGACAGGTACACGTCGGTCGAGTTCGTGGTGCGGTTGAGCGCCGAGATCGGCACCGTCGGCGCGGAGATCGTCGGGTTCCAGTCGCGGATGGATGCCAGTGCGTTGGTCAGCGCCGTCGTCAGCTGGATGCTGTCCTCGGCTATGTAGTACTGTCCGCCGGACTTCTGCGCCGCGTTCTGGAGCACCGGCGAATTCGCGCCGGCGAAGCCGATCGTGTAGGTGATCGCCGACTGCCTGCCGGAGATCTGGTCGGTGGTCGTCTCGCCAGCGAAATTGATCGCGCCGGGGCTGATGTCGGCCCGCGACATGAAGTAGGCCAGCTCGTCCAGCCAGACGTAGCCCCCATCAGCCGAGGTTCCGGCCAGGTCGGTCGGCCCGTATGGCGTACCCGGGCTGGCCTCGAATTGTTGCGAGGTGGTGTCCGCGTTGGTCTCGTCGGGACCGGTTTGCGGCGAGACGACGCCACCGGGCGAACCGGTCCAGGTCATGTTCTTCACGCCGCGGCTTGGCGAGCCCGACAGCGTGTTCGCCGCCGAATCATCCTCGGGACCGCCGTCGGTGAGCAGGATGACGTAGTTCTTCTGGCAGCCGGACGGCGCGGTGGTGGAGGGATTGTTCAGCATCGGCGAGCGGTAGACGCCGATCGACGGGCAATCCGCCGAGGTCGCCGCGCATACGGCGGTCGTGTCGCGTCCATCTGTCACAAAGCGTCTCGGTCCCGGTGAGAGTTGTGTTTCGGTACTGGTACCCCACTGCGGGGTGCGCCCGGCGTAGTAGAGGTAGGCCTCGTACAACGCTTCGGTCAAGGGCGTGCGCGCCGAGGCGGTGGTGGCGAGGATCGTATTGACCAGCAAAGCGCGGTTCCCGGAGTCGGCATCGGCCATGTTGGAGCCCATCCGGCGTACCGCAAACGCGACGTTCGCGCCATCGCTGGTCTGCGCGGTGCTGGTGCTGTTGAACACCATCAGCCCGAAGCGCATGCCGTCGGTGGTCTGCACCAGGTTGGTCAGTGCGCCCTTGGCGATCTGCAAACGCGTCTTGCGGCCGATTGGCGCGCCGGTCGGGCCCTTCGGACCGAACTTCCAGTTCAGGTAGTTGACCGAATAGACATCGATGTTCTTCGTGCTGTCTGCGGCGATCGCCTCGCCCGCCGCCGTCGAATAGGAGGCGGTGGCGTTGCTGCCTGGGGTCGTGGTCCAGGCAGTGTCGAAGGTACGCGTTGCCGCCCGCATGTAGTTGCCGGCCGGTTCATCCGCCTTGCAATCGTGGATCAGGTTGTACTGTCTGTCCGTCGTGCTGTCAGGTTCCGCGTAGTTAAAGACCCTGTAGAACCGGGGGGTATTAACCGCACCGGTGCACTCCGTTCTCGTGGTCGTAATGTTCTGGCACGAAGTGCTGGCGATGAAGCAGAACGACCCGTAGCGCCCGGTGCAGGTCTGGTTGGTAGCGGCCTTGTTGGCGCACCCGGCATTAGCGCCCAATCCCGTCGACACGACATTGGCATAGTCAACCCCTCGGATATTCATGTTTAAGGACGGGGGCGTGATCGAGCAGTGGTCCGCGCTTGGACTGTTACTGTAGATGCGATTGTCACCTGTGCTGACGGTGCTCGACACCGAGGCCAATAAGCCCTGGCAGGTGCCACCATGCGAGTAGTTGCTGGCGGTGACCGCATTGCTGCAGCCTTCGTTCAAGTAGTCAGGAGTTTCCGGTGCGAGTTTGGGGCCGATCACGTTGGCCCTTGAGATGTTGTTGATCGAAGTTGTGCTGCCGCCAGCGCTGCAACTCGCCGTCGAACCGTTCTCCATGCAGCTGCCGCCGTAGTAGTAGTAGCCCCGGCCTTCGACGAAGGCGCTTTGGCGTCCCACCCACTTGCAAGAACCCACTGAAACTGTCTGCCGGCCGCTCCACGCGCAGCTGTGGCGGGCCGCGGTGAAGAAGTTGTTGGCAACGACTACGGATTGTTCGTTACACCCAACGGGGGTATAGCAGCCGATGCCGCCCGGATCGTTACAGGTGCCGAGCGTGCCGTTGGTGCAGCTGCCACCACTCAAGCGATCTAAGCCGTAGGCGTCGACTTCCGACCTTGTGGGGGCGGTGGAGATACACTCGCGCGTCTGGGTGGCTGTCTTATTGGTACAGGCCGAAGAGAGTGTAGAAACATTGACCCGTATACAGTGGGTTGACGCCGGACCGGTGATCGGATCGCACGTGGCGGGCGTGAGGCTGGTGTAGCCCGTTGCCCCGGTGGCCATGCTGTCGATGTAGCCCGCTATCCCGGTGACCATGCCGAAGGCCGGCGCGGTCTCGTTGTCCCGGTTGCCCTTCAGCGCGCTGAACCGCTCGCCCGAGCCCAGCAGCGAGTAGCCGTAGAGGCTTCGCAGGGGGGCGAGATCGCCTACGCTCCAGATGAAACTTGGCAGAATGAAGTTTGGGGCGACAGCGGGAGAAAAGGGCAATCTGAAGCCCCCCAGAGTCACGAAATTAAAGAAATCGGTCCCTCCCATGTCTGCCTTCAGGTCCGTCCATCCGGCATGGCTGGCGAGGCCGCGCACGCGGATCGGCAGCCCATTATTTCCGATCGCGGTCGAAGAGCCGATGTTGTCGCGGGCTGCAGCACCCATCGTGGTATTGAGCGGTTCATCCGACGGGTTGAGATATCCGTGGACATAGATCCCTGTTTGGTTGCCGTTGCCGGGGTAGGCAGCGTTGTTGACCGTGCGCAGCGACAGCCAGCGCTCGTAGCGCGCCCACTGCTGGTTGGCGAAATAACCGGCGTTTCGTGGATAGGCTGTTGGCGCACGCACGGTCGAAGGCGTGAGCTCGGCCAGGCTGGTCGAGCACTGGTTGTTGTCTGTGTAGTTGTAGTCGGTCGTCCCGAGGCTGTTGTCCACGGGCGCATAAACGATACCGCCACGCGTCCCGGTGACCATTGCGCGGGCGCCGCGGAAGCGGTTGAAGGTGATCGAGCGCAGCCGCGCATCGCTCAGGCTGGTGGTCGCGGGGCTCTGCGCCGGGACCCAGTACAGCCACGACGGGTCGTTGTAGTTGCGCCATGTGGACCGCCGGCCAGGATCGCCTGTCTCGGCGGTACTCGCGTGTGTGCGCGCGGCATTCCGCAGGGCTTGCCGCTCGGTGAGCGTGGATCCTGCCCAGGTGCCCCAGGGGCTGAACGGGTTGCTCGACGCGGCGGCGGTGGAGATCTTGCTCACGTTCTCGGCCGTGACTTCTTCGGTGCTGGTGATCGCGGCGATGTCGTTCCACAGATACTCGACATGCGAGTCGTAGGCACCCGGATACTCGCGCCATGGCTCGGGGATGTTCATCGAGTCCGAGGTGTCTAGCACCAGCAGCACGTTCGGTTCTGCGGTCGACGTGCTCGGGGTGGTGGCCAGGAAGATGTCGGTGTCGCGCGCGAACGCGGGCGAGAACGCGCCGAGCGGGTTCGCAAGGGTCACGATCAGTACCCAGGCCAGCATCTTTCGGATTCGAAGGGTCGTCGTCATGTGAAGCCTCGTTTCGATCTGTGGATGCTGGCTCAGCAGGCGCCGGGCGGTGCGATTGCTTCGGCGCCCTGATGCACCGTCGAGCGGCCACCGCGGGCGACCGTGGCGGTCGCGGCGATGTCGAACTGGACCCCCTGCAGGCCGCCCGACCCCATCTGGTTGCTGAAGTTGTTCACCGCCGAGCAGCCGAGCTGGGTCACGACCAGGTTCACGGTGCTGTCGTTGAGTACCGTTTCGGGAAAGATCGCACCGCCGACGCCTGCCGCCAGCGTGAGGAAGCCGGGCGCGAACCGGCCCTGGTTCGCATCGACGAAGTCGGCGATCGCGACTTCGGCATTGGCCAGGTTGACCGACAGCGTCTCGGTGCTGCCGCTGATTCGCAACTGGAGTATCGACGTGCGCATCGTCGACAGGACCAGGATGGTCATCACCGCCATCAGGATCAGGCTGACCACGAGCGCGGCGCCCTGCTCCGACCGCCTGACCAGGTAGTGTGTCTGGACCATCTCAGCCTCCCCGTCGCTGTGCGACGTTTCGCACCTGGAAATTCTGCGTGAACACGCGGCGGCGGAACGCGCAGTCGACATTCGCCGTACAGTTGAAATCGGACACGCCATCGCCGTTGAGGTCGTAGCGTTTGCCGGTATCGTCATAGCCGAGGCTGGCGCGCGTGTCGCGCACCAGCACCGACACGCGCACCACCACGACAGCGTTCCAGTCGACGCCGACCGGCGTGGCCGTGAACTGGTCCGGGACGCCGTCGCCGTTTGCATCGACGCCGTACAGGAAGTTCACCCGCTCCACGCCCTGCACCAGCGGGCGCTCGACCATGTTCGAGCCCTCGAGTTCCTGCCGCGCCAGCGTGGGGACCGGACGGCCGTCGTCATCGGTGCCAAGGCAGCCGGGCGGTGTCGCGGTGCGGCTGCAGGGACGCACGTAGTAGAGGTGGGCCTGGTACTCGAAGATCGGTGCGTCTGCACCGCCGAACAGGGTGCGATGCAGCGCGCCCGCGCGCAGCGTGCCGTAATTGCTGCCCAGGAACAGGATCGCGCCGTTGGCGTTGCCCTGCACATAGATGCGCCCGGCCACGAACGCGGCGTCGGTCAGGTTGCCGTCGTTGTTCGGATCGGCCAGGCGCTCGGTGGCCAGGCGCACCGCGAGCACCTGGGCCTGGCCTGCCTGCAAATTGGTCGCCAGCACGCAGGGCAACGTGGCGTTCACGTTGGCCTGCGTCAATCCGGTGAAGCCCCCCATCGGCACGATCGTGTTGAACGCCCAGTTCGCAGCGGGCGGGTTGCCGGCCGAGCCGCAATCGACGGTCGTGGCGACGGTCGTGGCATCGACCGTCGTGGCCGCGTTGCCGATACCGTAGAAGCCGGCATGCCGGATCGAATCGCCGATGTACGAAAGGGCGGTCATGCCGCTCTCCTGCAGCCGGGCCGAGTCATCCTGCGACTGGAAGCCGCGCGAGGTGCCCATGATCAGCACCATCAGCCCCAGGGTCAGGACCAGCGCGATCGTGATGCCGATCATCACCTCGACCAGCGACAGCCCGCGCTGCCTTGCGTACATGACCATCGTCAGACCCTCACGTCGAGCGACACGACGCGCCGCCGCGCCTCGTTGGTGCCGTAGAGACCGTTGCCGCAGTCCGACGTGATCGGTGCGACGGTCGCCTCCCTGCCTTGCCAGGCGACCGTCACCCGATAGGTCGCCAGCGTGCTCGGTGCGACGGCTGCAACCACGAGTTCCACGCAGCCCCGGGCATTCGTCGCGCTGCCGGCGAAGACGGTGCTGTCGGCGAAGAATTCGGCCCTGCCCTGGAGCAGGCCGTCCCAGTAGGCCAGGTCGTAAGCCGCGAGTACGTCCGGCGTGCAGGTGGCTGCGAGTGCCGCGCAGTTGGTGATTGCGCCGGTCGTCAGGTCGTTGAAGCGGGCGCCTTCGCCCAGTGGCGAGCCGACCGGTGCGGCGGCTGCATAATCGGCTGCGCGCGCACGGTTCGACCGGATCTTCTCGATCATGTCGTTCGCCAGAGTGATCGCCTGCTGGCGCTGGTAGGCCTCGAAGGAGGCCCGCTGACCCTTGACCATCAGCTGCGCCAGGCCCAGCAGGCCGATGGCGATCAGCGTCAGGGACACGAGGATCTCGATCAGCGTGAAGCCGCCGGCACGCCTGCGAAGGGTTTTTCGATTTTCGACCATGCCACAGCTTAAACCCTGGCATGGCGCTTCTTGATCGTCGCAACCGGTTGTCCCGACGAACGGAAGACTGCGCTGGACGGGTGGCGCAGGCGCGGTGGCGATCAGGGACATGGAACCTGCACCACCACGTCGAGCGTGACGACCCGGCGCAGCGACTCGTTGCCGTACTGGCCGCTGCCGCAGGTCGAGTGTGTCGGCGCGGCGGTCGGGTCGCGTCCCTGCCAGGCGACGCTGACCGTGTAGCGCTGGCCGAAGAAGAAGCGGCCCGCGGGGGTCGCGGGTGCGGCCGGGCAGGCGCCGATCGCCGCGCCCGTGGGTACCACGCAGCCGGTGGCGCCCGGGATGCCGCCGACGCGCGCGCCGGCGGTGACGTTCGACGCGCCTGCGCCGGAAAGCGCGCCGTCCCAGAGCGCGACGTCATGTGCAACCGTCTCGGCCGGCGTGCAGGTGTTGTTGCCGCAGTTGCGGATGCCAGCGCCGACCTGCGCGAACCGGGCACCCGACCCCAAGGGTGCGGTGAGTGGCGCCGCGGCCGCATATTCGGCTGCGCGACCGTGGTTCGAACGGATGCGCTCGGCGATGTCGGTGGCGAAGGACAGGGCCTGCTGGCGCTGGAATGCTTCGAACGAGGCCCGCTGGCCCTTGGCCATCAGCCCGGCCAGCCCGAGCAGGCCGAACATCACTACCACCAGGGTGATCATTACCTCGAGCAGGGTGAAGCCGCGGCTCAGCAAGCTGGAGTGGTGTTGTTCTGGTTGACGATGGTGATGCGGCCGATGAGCCCGAACATGAGTGTCCGCGTGCGCGAGTTCGCATCGCCGGAGGTGTTGTCGGTGATCGTCATGCCGTCGTTCACGTCGATCGCCGCGGTGCGAACGACCTGCCCGCGTGGCCCGAAGATGACCGTGTTCGCGAAATCGGCCACCGCCGAGCAGATGCGCACCTGGCCGCCGACCGCCTGCTGCACCTTCAGCACTTCACCGGCGTCCATGGTGTTGTTCGCGTTGAGGTCGGCGAACATGCACCAGCCATCGCGCCATGCCGTCCCGGCCACGGTGCAGTTGCCGAAGCCGGCCCGTGCGATCACCACGCGGCCGCTGTAGCGCACGGCCTCGGACCGGGCGAGGGCGAAGTCGCCAAGCATGTCGGAGGTGATCGAGCGGACCCGCTGGTCCCGGATGAAGTCCTGGAAGTTCGGCAGGCCGGCCGCGAACAGGATCGCCGCGATCGCCATCACGACCAGGAGTTCGATCAGGGTGAAGCCGCGCTGCGCCGGCAGGTCGGTGGCGTGCGCTGGCCGACCGATGGCGGCAGCCCAGGCGTATCGGGTGGCGGGGATCATCGCGGCGCAGCCGGGCTCACCACGGCAGGTCCGTGCCGGCTTCGAAGGTGCCGTTGGTGTTCATATCCCGCCAGCGCTGGCCGTTCGAGTCGATGCACAGCCCGCCGTCGGCGGCCCCGGCGATCGGACCACCGGCGAGCGGCTGCAGGCAGGCAATATAACCGGCAGGCGGCCCGGCGACGGCGGTGATCACGGGTGCGTCGTAGCGCAGGTTGGTCTCGGTACCTGGCTCCGGGAAGGCCATCGGCAACTGGTTTGCGCCGTTGCCAAGGGCCGTGGCATACGCGCGCCGGTCCAGAAAGAACTGCTCGTTGCGCTGGGCGAAATCCTGCAGCCATTGCTGACCTTCGGAGCGGAAGCTGCGTGTGACAGAGTTGACATACGAAGGGTAGGCGACCGCTGCGATGATGCCGATGATGGCCACCACGATCATCAGTTCGATGAGCGAGAACCCGCGCGCACCAGGGGAGGCGCGAAGCGATCGGCTCCGTGTGCCTGCCCCCGTGCCGGGCACGCCATGGACGATGGAAAAGGTCTGTCTGTTCATCACTACCCCCCGTGAGTGATGCATGTTACCGACGACCGGGCCGTGCCTGCCAATGACGGCAGACGAGCGGCGCTGTTCGGCACCTGAGTGGTTCCCGCCCCGCGCCCCTGCGCGTGGACAACCTGTGGAAAAGTGGGCGCCGGAGATGGGTTTCACGGGGCTGGGCTGGCGCGGGAGGCCTTTTCGTCGCGACGGCGGCCACGCGGGACGGGACATCCGGTTGCCGCATTGCTATCATTCGGCCCTCGGAAATCGTGGTGGCGGTCAGCAGTGCTGATGTAGCTCAGTTGGTAGAGCAACTGATTCGTAATCAGTAGGTCGGAGGTTCGATTCCTCTCATCAGCACCATCCTCCTGCACCCGCGGTGCCCGGTGCCGGCGTCGGTCGTCCAGGGCCGACGCCCACGGTCAGCGCGGGCGGGTGATGCCCGGCGTCTGCGCAACGTAGCGCCGGATACCATCGAGGATTGACTGTGCGATGCGCTCCTGCTGGTTCTCGTCGGCCAGCCGCTGTTCTTCCTGCGGATTCGAGATGAACGCGGTCTCGACCAGGATGGACGGGATATCCGGCGCCTTCAGCACGGCGAAACCGGCCTGCTCGACCTGCTTGCGATGCAGCCGGTCGAGTCGTCCGAGTTCGCCCAGCACGCTGCGGCCCAGCCGCAGGCTGTCGTTGATGGTCGCGGTCTGCGACAGGTCGAGCAGGGTCTGCTTCAGGATGGGGTCGGACACGTTCAGGTTCACCCCGCCGATCAGGTCGGCTTCGTTCTCGCGCGAGGCCAGCAGGCGGGCTGCGACCGAGGTCGCGCCCGACAGCGACAGCGCATACACCGAAGCCCCGCGCGCCGTGGGCTGCATCCAGGCGTCGGCATGGACCGACACGAACAGGTCGGCCTTCAATGCGCGCGCCTTCACGACGCGCATCTGCAGCGGCACGAAATAGTCGCCATCGCGAACCAGGTGTGCGCGCATGCCGGGCTGGGCGTCGATGAGCCGCGCGAGCCGCCGTGCGATCGCCAGCACGACGTCCTTCTCGCGCAGCCCGCTCGGGCCGATCGCGCCCGGATCCTCGCCGCCATGGCCGGGGTCGATCGCGATCACCAGCGCACGCGCGCCGGGCGGCAGGCGGGTGTTTCGTGCCGCCGGGTCTGGTCCCTGTGATGCGAACGCGCCAGGCGGACCGCTGAGGGGGGGCTTTGCCCCTGCCACGGCTGGGGTGGCTGGGGCGGCTGCGCCGGTGTCTGCCGCCACCGGGGTGCCGGTGCCCGCTGCCGCCGGGCGGGATGCCGGCTCCGACAGGTCCGCCATCCGCTGCCGCTCGAGGAAGGCTGCGACCGGGTCGCGCGCATTGGCCGGGAACAGGTCGAGCACGATCCGGTGTCCGAACTCGCCGATGGGCTTGAGCGCAAAAGCCTGCGGCGCGACATCCGCCTTCATGTCGAACACCACGCGGATCACGTTGGGCTTGAAGCGCCCGACCCGGGCCTGCCGGATCAGCGGATCGTCGACGCTCACCGTGCCGCCGATCTTCGCCAGTGCCGGCCCGATGTCGATGCCGTCGAGTTCCAGCACCACGCGGTCCGGGTCGCGTACCAGGAACAGGCGCCACGGGACCTCGCGCGGCGACTCGAAGGTGACCCGGGTGGAATCGGGCGCCAGCCACACGCGCACGGCGGTCACCTGCGCGTGCGTACTCGCCGCGGCCAGGGCCAGCGCAAGGCAAGACAGCAGCAGCCGGAGAAAGGTCGACCGGAGGGCCACCGCAAGCGCGGGCAGCCAGCGCATCTGCTTCATGCGGGCGACTCCGCGCCGGCGCCGCATGCCTGCAGCGCGGCGAGCAGTTCATCGCCACGCGCGCTGAAGGCGGCGATCGTCGCACGGCGTGCATCGCCTTCGACGGCGATGTCGATCCGCAGGTCCGGCAGCGGCAGCAGCGGTGCCGCGCGCTCCGGCCATTCGATCAGCGACACCGTATCGCCACCGAGATACTCATCGAAGCCGGCTTCGCCCCACTCGGCGGCGTGTTCGAACCGATAGAGGTCGATATGGGCGAGTTCCAGCCCGCCCGCGCGATAGGGTTCGACCAGCGTGAAGGTCGGGCTGCGAACCCTTCCGCGCTCGCCGAGCGTGCGCAGCAGCGTGCGCACCAGCGTCGTCTTTCCAGCCCCGAGCGGCCCGCACAGGTGGATCGACAGTCCCGGCACCAGCAGCGGTGCGAGCGCTGCGCCGAGCGCGGCTGTCGCCGCCTCGTCGTCGAGCATGCGTGTTAACGTCAATGGCATCGCTTGGGGCGCGCGCGGCGTCCGGACTGAGTATGTCGCCAGGGTGGCATTCGATGGCAGAAGCAGGTTCCGGCAATCACGAGGGCAAGCCCGAGGGCCTGGAGGCGCTGGTCCGGTCGATCCGCGCATGGGCAGGCGAACTCGGGTTCCAGCACACCGCAGTTGCCGCGCTGGATATGTCTGCCGCAGGGCCGCGCCTGGTCGAATGGCTCGAACAGGGTTTCCATGGCGAACTCGATTATATGGCACGCCATGCAGCGCTTCGCCTCGATCCGCAGAAGCTGGTGCCGGGCGCAGTGCGTTCGATCAGCGTGCGGATGGATTACTGGCCCGCCGACGCCCGGGATGCGCAGGCCGTGCTCGCAGATCCGGCGCTCGCCTACGTGTCGCGCTATGCGCTGGGCCGCGACTACCACAAGGTGATGCGCGCCCGGCTCGCGAAACTCGCCGCGCGCATCGGCGACGCAGCCGGGCCGCACGGCTGCCGGGTGTTCACCGACAGCGCGCCGGTGATGGAGGTCGAACTGGCGGCGGCAGCCGGGCTGGGCTGGCGCGGCAAGCACACGCTGCTGCTCGATCGCGAACAGGGCTCGTGGTTCTTCCTCGGCGAGATCTTCACCGACCTGCCGCTGCCGGTGGACGCGCCGGTGGGCAGCCATTGCGGCAGCTGTACGCGCTGCATCGACGCCTGCCCCACTGGCGCGATCGTCGCCCCCTACCGGCTGGACGCGCGCCGCTGCATTTCCTACCTGACCATCGAACTGAAGGGCGCGATCCCCGAGGCCCTGCGCGCGCCGATCGGCAACCGGGTCTACGGCTGCGACGATTGCCAGCTCTGCTGTCCGTGGAACCGGCATGCAAGGCCTTCGGCCGAGGATGCATTCGCGGTGCGCCACGGGCTGGACCGTGCCTCGCTGGTGGAACTGTTCGGCTGGAGCGAGACCGAGTTCGACGCGCGGATGGCCGGCAGTGCAATCCGCCGCATCGGCCACGAACGGTGGTCACGCAACCTCGCTGTCGGACTGGGCAACGCACCGACAACGCCGGAGGTGGTCGCGGCCCTGCGGCGGCGTGCAGACGACCCGTCGGCGCTGGTGCGCGAGCATGTCGGCTGGGCACTGGCCAGGCATGGCGCCGCCGGGGCGGTGGCCGCCGGGATCGCCTGACCGCTGCCGGGGCGCACGTTCATCGTGCGGGCTGTCCGGCTTCCTCGAGTGTGGGTGCCGGTGTGGGTACGGGTGCGGGTGCGTCGGCACCGGACCAGAGGCGGTCGACCGCTTCGATCCAGTGTTCGACCGGCAGGTCGGAGCCGGACTGCAGATGGCCGAGGCAGCCGATGTTCGCCGTCAGTATCGACTGCGGTGCGCCCGACTCGAGCGCCTCGACCTTGCGTGCCAGCAACTGCCGCGACAGGTCGGGCTGGAGGATCGAGTAGGTGCCCGCCGAGCCGCAGCAGAGGTGGGCATCCGGGACCTCGGTCAGCTCCAGACCGAGGGCGGTCAGCATGGGCTCGACCACGCCGCGCAGCCGCAGTGCGTGCTGCAGCGTGCACGGCGCATGGAACGCCACGCGCTGGCCGGGCGCCGCGCATGGCGGCACGGGGGCGCCGGGGCGTGCGAGTTCGGCCGCCACCACCTCGGACAGGTCCCGCGACAGCGCCGCAACCCGGGCTGCGCGCTGCGCATAGGCCGGGTCTCCGGCGAGCAGTTCGCCGTACTCCCTGACCATCGCGGTGCAGCCGCTGGCTGTGATGACGATCGCTTCGGCGCCAGCCTCGATGGCCGGCCACCAGGCATCGATGTTCCGGCGCATCCAGTCGAGTGCCTCGGCCGGGGCGTTCAGGTGGTGCGTGACCGCGCCACAGCAGCCCGCGTCGGCGGCGGGTACCAGCGATACCCCGAGCCGGTCGAGCAGCCGCGTCGCGGCGGCGTTGATGCCGGGTGCGATCGAGGGCTGCACGCAGCCCTCGAGCACGAGCATGCGCCGCGCATGGCGGGGTGCCGGGCGCTGTCCGGCGCTGCGCTGCGGCGGCACCTTGCGCGCGAGCGCCGCCGGCAGCAGCGGCTTGAGGATACGCGCGGCGTGCAGCAGCGGGCCGAACAGGGCGGGCCGCGGCAGTACGGTGCGCAAGGCCAGGCGCAGCAGCCGGTCGGCGCCGGTGCGCGGCACCTGCTCTTCGACGACATGGCGGCCGATGTCGGCGAGCCTGCCGTAGCGCACGCCGGACGGACAGGTGGTCTCGCACGAACGGCAGGTGAGGCAGCGGTCGAGGTGGTCGCGCGTCTTCGACGTCGCCGGCGTTCCTTCGAGCACCTGCTTGATCAGGTAGATACGGCCACGGGGTCCGTCCAGTTCGTCGCCGACCAGCTGGTAGGTCGGGCAGGTCGCGGTGCAGAAGCCGCAGTGCACGCACGCGCGCAGGATCGACTCGGCTTCCCTGCCTTCCGGCGTGTCGCGGATGAATTCGGCGAGGCTGGTCTGCATGTCAGAGTCCCGGGTACAGGCGGCCGTGGTTGAACACGCCGGCCGGGTCGAACTCGGTCTTCAGGCGTTGGTGGATGCGCAGCAGGGCAGGCTCGAGTGGGGCGAAGCAGCCCGGCTGCACGGCCTGCGTGGTGGCCGACCGGCCTGGGCGGAACAGCGTTGCATGTCCGCCGGCCGCGCGCGCGGCCTCACGCAGGACCGCGGCCGGCTGCGCCGAGCGCACCCAGCGCAGCGCACCGCCCCATTCAAGCAGTTGCGCCGCCGGTTGCCCGCCGCCTGGCGCGAGCGGCGGTACCGCGGAGGGAACCGACATCCGCCACAGCGGCTGATCGCCGGCGAAGAATGGTGCTGTCTGTTCGCGAAGTTCGCGCCAGAAGGCGGCGGCATCCTCCGCTGCCAGCGGGTCGCCGCCCAGGGCGAGGCGCGCTGCGCGCAGCGCCGCGGCGGCACCGGACAGGCGCAGGTGCAGCGTGCCGTCGGCCCAGGCCGAGGCGGACAGCGGCAGCGGCTGCCCGGCCCAGCGGTTCAACCGGTCGAGCGCCTCGTGCTGCGCGACGCCGTCGAAGCGCAGCGTGGCTTCGGCCACCGGTACCGGCACTACCTTCAGCGACACTTCGGTGATCACGCCCAGGATGCCGAGCGAGCCCGCCAGCAGCCGGCTCACGTCGTAGCCGGCAACGTTCTTGATCACCTGGCCGCCGAACGCCAGGTGCTGGCCGCGGCCGTTGAGCAGCTTGGCGCCGAGCACGAAGTCGCGGACGCTGCCCGCGCTGGCCCGCCGCGGGCCGGACAGGCCGGCGGCGACGCAGCCACCGATCGTCGCGCCGGGGCCGAAGTGCGGTGGTTCGCAGGCGAGCATCTGGCCGTTGGCGGCGAGGGTGGCCTCCAGTTCCGCCAGCGGCGTGCCGCAGCGTGCGGTCACCACCAGTTCGCTCGGGTCGTACTCGACGATGCCGGCATGGCCACGCGTGTCGAGCACGGTCGCCGCATCGCCGTCGGCCGGCTGCTCGCCGTACCAGTCCTTCGTGCCGCCGCCGCGGATGCGCAGCCGGCGGCCCTGCCCGACGGCTGCGCGCACCTGGTCGATCAATCCATCGGCCATCTCAGAACCGCTCCAGCCCGGGGTGCGGCAGCGCGCCGCCGTGGATCTTCATCCGCCCGTACTCGGCACAGCGGTGCAGGGTCGGGATGCACTTGCCCGGGTTGAGCAGCCCGTGCGGGTCGAACGCGCGCTTCACGCCGAAGAACTGCTCGCGTTCATCGGCTGGGAACTGCACGCACATCTGGTTGATCTTCTCGATGCCCACGCCGTGTTCCCCGGTCACCGTGCCGCCGAGGCGGACGCACAGCTCCAGGATGTCGGCGCCGAACGCCTCGGCGCGCGCGAGCGACGACGGGTCGTTGGCATCGAACAGGATGAGCGGATGCAGGTTGCCGTC
>CAMDXD010000023.1 GCA_945877995.1 Bordetella parapertussis | reverse complement strand
ATCGACGATGGCCTGGTATCCGGTACAGCGGCACAGGTTGCCCGACAGGTACTCGCGGATCGATGCGCGTGATGGATCCGGATCAAGCTCGAGCAGTTCCGCGGCGGTGAGCAGGAACCCGGGCGTGCAGTAGCCGCATTGCAGGGCGTTGCGCTCGATGAACGCATGCTGCAGGGCCTGCATCACCGGGTCGTCCGTCTCGTCCTCGATCGTGCGGACCTGCGCCCCGTCGGCCTGCACGGCGAGGATCAGGCAGCCGCGGATGGCCGCGCCGTCCACGCGCACGGTGCATGCGCCGCACACGCCATGTTCACAGCCCAGGTGCGTGCCGGTGAGCCCACAGCGCTGGCGCAGCGCGTCGGCAAGATGCTCGCGCGGCGAAACGGCGAGGCGAACCCGCTTGCCGTTGACCTCGAATTCGATGTCTGTCGTGGGTTCCAATTCACTCGCCTGCAGTCGGGTGGCCGAGATCGCGCCAGGCTTCGCGCAGCAGGTGCACGGCGAGATGCCGCTTGGCCTGCGCCGAGAACCAGAGGTCGGCCCTGGGTTCCAGTTCGGCTTGGAGTTGCGCGCGTGCTTCCGCCAGACCTGCGCCTGCGGCCAGCGCCGCGCCGCAGGCGGTGGCCCTGACCGGGGTGTCGCCGACGCCGAAGAAGACCAGGCGCAGGGTGCGCCATGCACCTGGCTTGCCGGACGCCGATACGGCGAGCCCGACCGCTGCGTAATCGCCATGGCGGCGGGCAAGCTCGCGGAAGAAGAACACGGAATCGTCGCTGGCCTGGGCGAGGTCGCAACCCACCAGGAGTTCGTCGCCGCGGCGCTCGGATTGATAGAGCCCGTGGAAGAAGGCCTCGGCGGGCACGCAACGTTCGCCGCCCGCGCGGCTTGCCAGGCGGATCGTCGCACCGAGGGCGACCGCGCAGGCAGGCCACTCTGCGGCCGGGTCGCCCAGCGCGAGGCTGCCGCCCAGCGTGCCGCGGTGGCGCACGGCGGGATGGGCGATCCACGGTGCCGCAGCGCGCAGCAGCGGCGCGCGCGCGGCGACCATCGGATGGATGGCTATCTCGCGGTGCCGGACCAGCGCACCGATCTGCAGCCCGCCAGCCGTGTGCGGCTGGATGGCCGCCAGGCTGTGCAGCGCATTGATGTCGAGCACCACGGCCGGCTGCACCAGGCGCAGGTTCAGCATCGGCACCAGGCTTTGTCCACCGGCCAGCACCAGTGCGTCATCGCCATGTTCGGCAAGCACCTCGAGCGCATGCTCGACGGACGCTGCGCGAACGTATGAGAACGGTGCGGGCTTCATTGCGACGGTGATGCGTGGGAGGCCGGTTCGCGTGGGTCGCGGCACGCCGGACATCGACGGCCATCGCGGGTTCAGTATACTCTTCGCGCCCAGCGCCAGGCCCGGGTTCCCCGTGGCAAGGCAGCGGCAACGGCACACGATGGGCGAGACGCTTCATCGGGTCGACAGGGGGATCAATGGCGGGCATCACTGCAGGGACAGGGCGCGCGGTCGACCATCGCACGCAGATGGGCCAGGGGCAGCGTCACGGCAAGGGTCGAGCGCCCTGCATATGGCTGGTGGCTTGCGCGCTGCTGGCTATCGCCCCCTCGGCCGTCGCCCAGACGAATGGCCAGCCCGCGGCCT
Organism: Bordetella parapertussis; assembly: GCA_945877995.1. GTDB lineage: Bacteria > Pseudomonadota > Gammaproteobacteria > Burkholderiales > CAIKXV01 > CAIKXV01. Next base: position 16,810 of record CAMDXD010000023.1, on the reverse strand, counting down.
CCGAAGCCTTTCCGCTCCGGCCGATCCGCCTGATGGTTCCGTTCGCACCCGGCGGGCCCACCGATTTCATCGCCCGCGTGATTGCCGGCCGCCTCGGCGACCGCATGGGGCAGTCGGTCGTGGTCGACAACCGCGCCGGCGCCTCCGGCAACATCGCCATCCAGACGGTCGCCAGGGCCGTGCCCGATGGCCACACCCTGCTGTTTTCCAGCAGCAACCTGGTGTCCAACCCGCTGCTCTCGGCGGTCGCACCGTTCGATCCGGTTCGCGATTTCGCGCCGATCTCCTATGTCGCGGTGTCACCCAACATCGTCTTCGTGCACCCGTCGGTGCCAGCGAAGAATGCTGCCGAGCTGATGGCGCTTGTCCGGTCGCAGCCCGGCAAGTTCAGCTTCGGTACGCCGGGCACGGGCACCACGCCGCACATCGCCTGCGAGGCGCTGCGGCTGGCGGCTGGCGTCGACATGCAGCATGTCCCCTACAACGGCGCCGCTCCGGTGGTGAGCGCAGTGCTGGGCAACCAGATACCGATCGGATGCACCGCGCTGCCGCCTACGGTCAGCCATGTGAAGTCCGGCGCCCTGCGGGCGATCGCGGTGACCAGCGCCCGGCGCAGCGCGGTGCTGACCGACGTGCCCACGCTGGTCGAAGCCGGCTTTCCGAGCGTGATCGCCGACAACATGCAGGCGCTGCTGGCGCCGGCGCGTACGCCGCAGTCGGTCGTGCGCCGGCTGAACGCCGAAGTGAAGGCGATCCTCGCCGAGCCCGATGTGCGCGACCGGCTGCTGGCCGTGGGTTTCGATCTGCACGCCAGCACGCCCGAGGTGCTGGCGCGCATCATCCGGGAAGAAACCGAGCGTTATTCGAAGACCATCCGCGCGGCTGGCATCAAGGTAGAGCCGTGACCTTTCGACAGCTTCTCCGGTACCCGCCATGTCCGACTCGATACTGATCGTAGGTGCAGGTGCCATCGGCGGCATGCTGGCCGGCTATCTCGGCGCAGCCGGCCGTGATGTCACCGTTTTCGCGCGCGACGCCACCGCGCGCACGATCACCGAGCGCGGCATCCGCCTGGTCACCCCCGATCAGTCCGAGTTCCATGTGCGGCCGCGCGTCGTCGATGTCAGCGCGGTGCTGACCCCGGCCGACATCGTGATCTTCGCGACCAAGGCGTTCTCGCTCGGCGCCGCGCTGGGTCAGGTACGCGCCGCGATCGGGCCGGATACGCTGGTCGTCCCGGTGGTCAACGGCGTTCCGTGGTGGTTCGGTACGGCGCAGCAGCCGATCCGCGCGGTGGACCCGCTCGGCGAACTTGCGGCAGCCGTCGGGCCCGAGCGGCTGGTGGGAGCCGTCACCTATTCTCCCGCGTGGCGCAGCCTCGAGAACGCCACCTGGACGCAGACGGTCCCCGGACAACTGACGCTGGGGCCGGTCATCGCCGGGGCGGACCCCGCTGCCGCGGCGAGGGTCGCACAGGCGTTCGCCGGTTCGCCCTTCGAAGCCGTGGTGAGCGACGATATCCGGCGCGCGGTCTGGAACAAGTTTGTCACCAACGCCGCGTTCAACACGCTCTGCGCGCTGACGGGTGCACGGCAGTGCGATGTCGCCCGCGATCCAGCCACCGGGCCGATCGCCGAGGCCATCATGCGTGAGGTGCAAGCCCTGGCAATGGCAAGCGGCTCGGGCATCACCGGCAGCATCGAGGCGAAGCTTGCCCAGGCCAGAGACAAGGGAATCCACAAGCCCTCGACGCTGCAGGATTTCGAAGCCGGGCGCGAGATCGAGATCGGTGCGCTGGTCGACGCCCCGATCGAGCTGGCCGAGCGCTACGGCGTGCCGATGCCGGAGCTCACCCGCATCGGCGCGCTGCTGCGCCTGAAGGCATCGGTCGCCGGGTTGCTGCCGGCCACCACCTGACCCGATCCGGTCGACTGGTCGACCGAGATCCCGAAGGCCTTGCCCGTTTTGCCGGGGGCGGCAAATCTGCTATGTTCTCCGCCCCTGCTCCCGTCACCCAAGCCACACTCGAAGAGGCCCGGCATGAACGACGCACTGCCCGCCCTGCAAGGCATCACCGAGCGGATGATCGTCCGCAAGGAAGGTCCCCTCGGCTGGATCGTTTTCAACCAGCCACCCCGGCACAACGCGATGTCTGTCGACATGTGGGAGTCGCTGCCGAAGATCCTCGACGCCTATGAGGCCGATCCCGAGATCCGCGTGATCATCATCACCGGCGCCGGCGACAAGGCTTTCGTGTCCGGTGCCGACATCTCGCAGTTCGGCGAGCGCCGCGGCACGATGGAGGCGGTGAAGGAATACAACGCCATCGCCGACCATGCGAACGACCGTCTGCAGGCTTGCAGCAAGCCGGTGGTCGCGATGATCCGCGGCTTCTGCATCGGTGGCGGCCTGGGCATCGCGCTGGGTGCCGACATCCGCATCGCCGCCGAAGACGCTCAGTTCTCGGTGCCGGCCGGCAAGCTCGGCCTCGGCTACCGCTTCGCCGGCATCAAGCGCCTGGCCGACATCGTCGGCCCGTCGTTTGCGGCCGAGATCTTCTACACCGCGCGCCGCTTCAACGCGAAGGAAGCCGAGACCATGGGCCTGGTCAATCGCGTGGTGCCGGTCGACCAGCTCGAGAAGTACACGCGTGACTACGCGATGGTGATCGCCGAGAACGCGCCGGTGACCATCGCCTCGGTCAAGCTGATCGTCAAGAACATCCACGCAGACCCGGCCGAGCGTGATCTCGACGCCTGCGCGAAGGCGGTCGAGTTCTGCTACACGACCGAAGACTACAAGGAAGGCCGCACCGCCTTCATGGAAAAGCGCAAGCCCCAGTTCAAGGGGCGCTGAAAACAGGCCCGGACGCACAGCCCGGGCTTTTTTTTGCAAGGGGGAGCAACGCATGGAACGCAGGACGATACTGGGCTCACTGGGGGCGGTTGCCATCGCCGCGGCCGCGCCGCTTCGGGCGCAATCGCCGGCCGCTGGCGCCATCGAAGCGCCGGCGGGCAAGTACGTGCTCGACCGCACGCATGGCAGCCTCACCTGGCGCATCAGCCACTTCGGGCTGTCCAACTACACGGCTCGCTTCACCCGGTTCGACGCCAACCTGGAATTCAATCCAGCCGACCTCGCGAAATGCTCGGCCCGGGCGGTGATCGACATCGGGTCGATCGAGACCGACTACGCGCAGCAGTCCTCGAAGGGCGACTTCAACGCCGACCTGCGCGGCGAGAAGTTCTTCAACGTGGCGAAGTTCCGAGAGGCGACCTGGCGCTCGACCAGCGTGCAGGTGGTCGAGGGTAACCGCCTGCGGATTCCCGGAGAGCTGTCGTTGCTCGGCGTCACCGCCCCGGTCACGCTCGATGCGACGCTCAACGGCGCGGTGAAGTCGCGCCCGATCACCAAGCTGCCGACCGTGGGCTTCTCGGCGCGCGGCACGATCGATCGCCGTGTGTTCGGCATGCTCAGCCCGCCGCCGGCCGGCACGCCTGCGAGCGGCGTCGGCGCCATGGTCGAGATCATCATCGAAGCGGAGTTCATCCTGCCTGCCTAGGGCACGCCGGACGTCCACGCTTCTCCTGGAGGTACTGAATCAAGATGGCATCCGATCCGAGTTTCGATCCGCAACGTGCCGACCTGGTGGTCGGCGTGCTCGGCGCAGGCGCGATGGGCCGCGGCATCGCCCAGGTCGCCGCCGCCGGTGGCATGCATGTATTGCTGCACGACGCCAAGCCTGGTGCCGCCGCCGAGGCGCGCGAGTTCATCGGCAAGATGTTCCAGCGCGCAGCAGAGAAGGGGCAACTGTCCGAGGCCGATGCAGCCGCTGCGCTGGGCCGTGTCGAGGTGATCGACAGCACTGCGGGCTATGTGCGCTGCCACCTGCTGGTCGAGGCGATCGTCGAGAACCTCGCGGTCAAGCAGCAGGTGTTTGCCGAGCTCGAGCAGGTGGTGACCCCCGAGTGCATCCTGGCCACCAACACCTCGTCGCTGTCGGTGACCACCATCTCGGCGAAGCTCAAGACCGCGCATCGTTTCGCCGGCTTCCACTTTTTCAATCCCGTCCCGCTGATGAAGCTGGTCGAGGTGATCGACGGCGTACAGAGTGCGCCCTGGGTCGGCGATGCGCTGATGGTGATCGGCAAGCGCATGACGCGCGAGCCGGTACGCTGCGTCGACGTGCCGGGCTTCATCGTGAACCAGGTCGGCCGCGGCTTCACCATCGAGTCGGCGCACATGCTGCAGGAGAGCCTGGCCGGCATCGTCGACATCGACCGCGTGATGCGCGACGTCGGCGGCTTCCGCATGGGGCCGTTCGAGCTGATGGAGCTGACCGGGCTGGACGTCACCCACCCGGCGTCGGAGGCGATCTACCAGCAGTTCTACGACGAGCCGCGCTACCGGCCGGTGATGCTGATGCGCGCTCGCTATGAAGCCGGCGTGCTTGGCCGCAAGACCCGGCGCGGCTTCTACGAATACGACGCCGAGATGAAGCCGATCGTGGCGCCGGAAGCGGCTGCACCCGATGCCAGTCCGGCGAGCGTGTGGGTCAGCCGTGCCGAGCCGCATGGCTTCGAGGCGCTGAGCGCGCTGCTGTCGAAGCTGGGTGCCAGCGTGGAGCGTGGCGATGCGCCGAGCGCAGGTGCGCTGATCCTGGTCACGCCGTACGGTACCGATGCAACCCACTGCGCGGTCGAGCAGGGGCTGGACCCGAAGCGCACCGTGGCGGTGGACACGCTGTTCCCGCTGGTGAAGCGGCGCACGATCATGGGTACGCCGCTGACCGATCCGGCGAGGCTCGCCGCTGCGCACGGCCTGCTCGCCTCGGATGGCACCCCGGTCACCGTGCTGCGCGACAGCCCCGGCTTCATCGCCCAGCGCGTGGTCGCGATGATCTGCAACATCGGCTGCTCGATCGCGCAGATGAAGACCGCGTCGCCCGCGGACATCGACAAGGCAGTCACGCTGGGCCTCAACTACCCGCACGGGCCGCTCAAGTTCGGCGACGTCGTCGGCGTCGAGCGCATCCATGCGGTGCTGTCCAACATGCACCGTATCTACGGCGATCCGCGCTACCGCCCCAACGTCTGGATGACCCGGCGGGCGAAGCTCGGCGTGTCGCTGCTCACCCCCGAATAAGGAGAACACCATGCTCGACGCATACCTGTACGACGGACTCCGCTCCCCGATCGGGCGCCACGCCGGCGCGCTCGCCAGCGTGCGCCCGGACGACCTGCTCGCAGGCGTGATGAAGGAACTGATGGCACGCAGCGGCTTCAGGCCCGAGCAGCTCGAAGACCTCATCATCGGCTGCGCGAACCAGGGCGGTGAAGACTCGCGCTGCGTCGCGCGCCACGCAGGCCTGCTGGCCGGGCTGCCGATCGAGGTCGGTGGCACGGTGCTCCAGCGCAACTGCGCGAGCGGACTGAACGCCGTCGCCTACGCCGCGCAGGTAGTTACCGCGGGCGAGGGCGACCTGTTCATCGCCGGTGGCGTCGAGAGCATGAGCCGGGCGCCGTTCGTGATGGCCAAGGCCGAGTCGGCCTACAGCCGCGAGATGCGCATCTTCGATTCGACCATCGGCCCGCGCTTCCCGAACCCGAAGGTCGAGAAGCAGTTCGGCGACGATTCGATGCCGCAGACTGCCGACAACCTCGCGCACGACTACGAGGTGCCGCGCGCGGCTGCCGACATCTTCGCGCTCGCCTCGCAGCGCAAGTATGCGGCTGCCAAGGCCGACGGTTTCTTCGCCGGCGAGATCGCGCCGGTGACCATCCCCCAGCGCAAGGGCGACCCGAAGGTGGTGAGCGAGGACGAGCATCCGCGTGCCGACACCACCATCGAGGCGCTGCAGAAGTTGAAGCCGCTGAACGATGGTGGCGTCACCACCGCCGGCAATGCATCGGGCGTGAACGATGGCGCGGCCGCGCTGCTGATCGGCAGCCGTGCGATCGGCGAGAAAGCCGGCGTGAAGCCGATCGCCCGGATCCTGGCGACAGCCGCCGCCGGCGTGCCGCCGCGCATCATGGGCTTCGGCCCGGTGCCCTCGTCGCAGAAGGCGCTCGCCCGCGCCGGCCTGACGCTGAAGGACATGGACGTCATCGAGATCAACGAAGCCTTCGCGGCGCAGGTGCTCGCCTGCCTGAAGGGCCTCGGCACCTCATTCGAGGATTCGCGGGTGAACATGAACGGCGGCGCGATCGCGCTTGGTCATCCGCTCGGTGCATCCGGTGCACGGATCGCGCTGACGGCCGCCCGCCAGTTGCAGCGCACCGGTGGCCGCTATGCACTGGTCAGCCTGTGCATCGGCGTCGGCCAGGGCATGGCACTGGTGATGGAACGCGTCGACGGCTGATCGTCGGGGCGGCGGGACGGGGACGGAGGGCCGGGCGGTCATGGCCACCCAGTTTCAGGGTGAGTTCGCCTGGGACGATCCGTTCCTGCTGGAAGACCAGCTGGACGCGGACGAGCGCGCGATTCGCGATGCGGCACGCGCCTATGCGCAGGACCGGCTGATGCCGCGCATCCTGCGCATGAACCGCGACGAGACTTTCGACCGCGACATCATGCGCGAGATGGGCGAACTCGGCCTGCTCGGGGCGACGCTCACGGGCCATGGCTGTGCCGGCATCAGCTATGTCTCGTACGGCCTGGCGATGCGCGAACTCGAGCGCGTCGATACGGCGTTCCGATCGGCCTGCGGCACGCAGGGCACGCTGTCGATGTTCCCGATCCACGCCTACGGATCGGACGCGCAGCGCGCGAAGTACCTGCCACGCATGGTGACCGGCGAACTGCTCGGCTGTTTCGGCCTGACCGAACCGGACCATGGTTCCGACCCCGGCAGCATGAAGACGCGCGCGGTGAAGGTTGACGGTGGCTGGCTCCTCGCCGGCAGCAAGATCTGGATCACCCATGCGCCGATCGCCGACCTGATGATCGTCTGGGCGAAGGCGCACGGCGGTCCCGACCGGGATGGCACCATCCGCGGTTTCATCCTCGAGCGCGGGATGAAGGGTCTGGACACGCGGAAGATCGAGGGCAAGTTCTCGGTTCGCGCCAGCCCCACCGGCGAGATCGCGATGGACCAGGTGTTCGTGCCCGACGAACAGCTCCTGCCCGGGGTGGCCGGCCTGAAGGGGCCGTTCGGCTGCCTCAACAACGCGCGCTTCGGCATCGCGTGGGGCGCGCTGGGTGCGGCCGAGTTCTGCTGGCATGCGGCGCGCAGCTACACGATGGAACGTACCCAGTTCGGCCGACCGCTGGCCGCGAACCAGCTGGTGCAGAAGAAGCTCGCCGACATGCAGTGCGAGATCGCGATCGGGTTGCAGGCGGTGCTGCGCGTGTCGCGCCTGCGCGACGAAGGCCGCGCCGCGCCGGAGATGGTGTCGATCATCAAGCGCAACTCCACCGGCAAGGCCCTCGAGATCGCACGCATGGCGCGCGACATGCATGGCGGCAACGGCATCAGCGACGAATACCATGTGATCCGCCACCTGCTGAACCTCGAGACGGTCAACACGCTGGAAGGCACCAGCGACATCCATGCGCTGGTGCTGGGTCGCGCGATGACGGGGCTGCAGGCCTTCAACTAGCAGTGCCCGGGTCCTCCGGGCGGCGTTGGTGCGCCGTGTTGTCCCTGCTACGGCGAACCGCTAAGCTCCCTGCCATGATTACCTCGTTCATCGCATGCGGTGTCTGTGGTCGGCAGGTGCGCGACCTGTCCGGCTGGCCGGTCGCGGATCCGTGCCTCCGCGTGCCTGGCGATCCGCGATGAGCGCGAAGGCGCGTGACGCACGCGCGAAGCTGCAGGCTGCGCCGAAACCCCCGGCGCAGGCCTCCATGCGCAGGCGCGGCGTGGTCACGCCGATCGCCGGCGCGCGCGTGCTGTTCATCAGCGGCCCGAACGCCAACCTGTACGGGCACACCGGGCAGTTGACCGTCGCGCAGGTGACCTTCGAACAGATCGAAGAACGATGCCGCCTGGCGGCCGAAGGTTGCGCCATCGCACTGGCGTTTCACCAGGGCAACGGCGAAGGCGATCTGATCGATGCGATCCATCAGGCGATCGACACGAAGGACGGCTTGATCATCGACGGCGCCAGCCTCGCCGGTACGTCGATCGCGGTACTCGACGCGCTGCAGTCGTTTCCCGGTCCGATCGTCGAAGTGCAGATGTACAACAGCCACCGGCGCGAGCCGTTTCGCCAGGCTTCGTTGCTCTCGCGTGCGGCAACCGGCATCGTTGCCGGGTTGGGCGCGGATGGCTGCGAACTGGCAGTGCTGGCGATGCGCCGGCTGCTCGACCGGCCGAAGGCCTGAGCGATGTCGCTGGTCTTCTACAGCCAGGTCGACAACGCGGATGAATGGCGCCAGGCATTGCGCGTCGCCGATCCCGCGCTGGCATTCCATGTCTGGCCCGACTGCGGTGCGCTCGAAGCGGTCGAGGCGGTGCTCGCATGGAAGGCGCCGCCCGGCTTCTACCGGCAGTTCCCGAACCTCAGGCTGATCATCACCCTCGGCGCCGGCGTCGACAACAGCGTCGGTGACGCGACGCTGCCGCCCGGCATCCCGATCACCCGCATCTCCGACCCCGAGATGGGCAGGATGATGGGCCAGTTCCTGCTGACCTGCGTGCTGCGCCACTTCCGCGAGTTCGGCACCTTCGAGCGCGCGCGCGCCGCGCGTCGCTGGACCTACGTGCATCCGCGCGAGACACGCGAGTGCACCGTCGGCATGATGGGGCTGGGACAACTCGGTTCGGTCGCGGCCGCCGAGTTCGTCCGGCAGGGCTTCCGCGTGCTTGGCTGGTCGCGCTCGCCGAAGGTCATGCCCGGCGTGGAAACCTTCGCCGGGATGGCGGCATTGCCCGCCTTCCTCGCGCAGAGCGAGATCTGCGTGATGCTGCTGCCGCTGACGCCCGACACCGAGAACCTGATGACGGCCGAGCGGTTCGCGCAACTGCCGCGCGGTGCGAAGTTCGTCAACGCCGGACGCGGCCGCACGGTCGATGAACAGGCACTGGTGCAGGCGCTTCGCTCCGGGCACCTGGCCGAGGCGACGCTCGACGTGTTCCATGAAGAGCCGCTGCCGCCGGCGCATCCGCTGTGGGACCTGCCGCAGGTGCTGATCACGCCGCATCTCGCGTCGATCGCGATCCCGCGCAGCGCTGCTGCGCAGATCGTCGAGAACCTGCGCCGCATCGCGCGCGGAGACCGTCCGCTCAACGCGGTGGAGCCGTTGCGCGGCTACTGAAGGTGGCGGCTGGCGCAGGGAGAACTTCGGTGGAACCGGCGAGGGCCGGTTCCACGTGCGGCGGTCAGGCGCCCGGATTCACGTAGCCGTACGCAAGGTTGGTACGCCCGTCGCCCTGCTCGTCGTAGATGCGTTTCGCACGCGCGACGATGTCGTTCTCCAGCCCGGCACGCATGCCCTGCGTGAACCGGTACAGGCGTGCCGAGTTCTCCGCGAAGATCGCATTCTTCACCGGGCCGTCGGGCGCGCCGAGCGGCTTGAAGCCATGCTTCTTCTGCATGTCTTCCGGGATCTCGAGCCGGCGCAGGGCTTCGATCTGCCACTGCGGCGCGCCGGTCCAGACCGCGTCGCTGCCCCAGACGATGCGGTCGGCGCCCAGGCCGTTGACCAGTTGCCCGAGCATCGCGGCACATAGCCGCGGCTCGGCCACCGTGCTCTGCGCGAAGATCTGGCCGAGGTCGCCGTAGACGTTGTTCACGCCGTACTTTGCCGGGATCTCGGCGAGGTCGGTCACCCAGTCGATGCGGCCGGTCTTCTCGAACTGCTGCCAGCCGGTGTTCTGGGCGCCACCGGTGAACCGGAAACCCGAGTGGTAGACCACGAAGTTCAGCTGCGGCCAGTCTTTCGCGGCCTTGCCGACGTCGCGCACATCCGCGTACTTGAGCAGGTCGGGGAACTGCTTGGTCGTCGACGGCGGGAACAGGCCCTTGTGCACGCAGACGTTGGCCAGGCTCGGGTTGGTCTTGCTCGCCTTGACCAGCTTTTCGTAGAACGGATACATCAGCTTCTCGTCGTCCAGGTGCCAGGGGTGGCGCGCCAGCTGCTTGTTCGTGTTGTCGCCGACGGTGTAGCCCTTGAACGAATCGGGCTTGAGCATCTCCAGGTCGCGGTCGACCTTCTCGAGCCAGCCGGGCATGCCCGGCATGAAGATCGCATGCGAGAACATGCGCTTCGTGCCGCTCTGCTTGTTCACGTTGGTGCGCGCGTCGGCCTTCATCTCGTTGGTGAGGAACCAGTCGCGCGGGTCCTCGGAACCCGAGCCGGAGATCAGCGCGACCTTGGTGTCGCTGTCGAGGTAGATCTCCTTGAAGTAGTTCGCGAACTTCAGGTCTTCTATGGTCTGCGGCTTGCCGGCGAGGGCCGGGTTCCAGCCGGACTTGCCGACCGCTTCGCGCGAGCGTACGAAGCCTTCGAGCCGCGTGTCGTCGCGCAGGAAGTGGGTGTGCATGTCCATGATGAACTGGCCCTTGAGCGCTGCCGCGCGCGCATTGGCCATCTCGGGCGTGGCCGCCTCGGCGCGGCTCACCATGTAAAGTGGCCCGAACGTGTCGTTCATCGCAACGAACGCCGCGGCCATGCCGGCCGAGGTCTTGAAGAAGGCGCGCCGGGTCATGCCCTGGTGCTCTGCGAGCTCCGTGCCGATGGCCTTCACACGGGCCTCGAACTCGCGCTGGCGCTCGGTCTGCGGGGCTGGCATGAACTCGTCGGAGGACACGGACTGCACGGGTATCGGCGAGGCGAACAGCGAGGATTCCGCTGGTGCCAGTCGTGCCAGGTCTTCGTCGGTCATCATGCTCATGCTGTTTTCTCCCCCCCCGAGAATGGTCGCGGTTCGTGGTCGAACGCGGTCGCGCGGCGCGCAAGCCTGCAATCTACTGCGATTCGAAGGTCGCGGGTAGGGGGGGCATCGCGTCGGAATGAAGAAAGGGCGACCGAAGTCGCCCTTGCCCATGCCTCTACTTCGTCGAACGTGATGGGCTCAGAGAGCCCGCAGGAACTCGCTCACGCGCAGCAGCACGAACTCGTTGTCCTCGTGCTTGCCAGGCTCGCGGCCGGCACCCACGGTCAGGTTGTTGTCGTTGCCGACGATGATGTGGTCCGCATCGACGATGTCGACGTTCTCGATGCACCAGAACGGCATCGTGAACCGGCCGGCGATCGTGCCCTGCCTTGCGCGCTTGTCCGGGTCTGCGATGTCGAGCAGGTCGATGTAGCCGATCTTGCGCACGACGCCGTCGGGTGGCCCGCCTGCGCGTAGGCAGCGTACGCTGAGCCGTCAGATCTCCACCTGCGTGCCGAGCTCGATCACGCGGTTCGGCGGCAGCCGGAAGTAGGCTGCAGCACTGCCGGCATTGCGCGCCATGGTCGCGAACAGCCGCTCCCGCCAGAGCGCCATGCCCGCCCTGACTGTCGGCACCACGGTCTCTCGCGACAGGAAGAAAGAAGTCGCCATCATCTCGAACGGCTGGCCCAGGGCGGGCAGGTGCGCCATGGCGGCCGGCACGTCCGGGATGTCCCGGAAGCCGAAGTGGATCAGCACGCGGTAGAAGCCGTTGCCCAGCGGTTCGACGGCGATGCGCTGGTCGTGGGCGACGTAGGGCACGTCGGCGATGACCACCGTGAGCAGGAATACCCGCTCGTGCAGCACCTTGTTGTGGAGCAGATTGTGCAGCATCGCATGCGGCACGCCGTCGCGATCGGCGGTGAGGAATACGGCTGTGCCTTCGACACGCGACGGCGGATGGCGGACCAGCCCTTCGATGAACGGCTTGAGGTCGATGGCCGATTCGCGCAGGCTGCCCATCAGCAGTTCGCGGCCGCGCTTCCAGGTGGTGAGCAGCGTGAACCCGATCAGGCCCAGGGCCAGGGGGAACCAGCCGCCATCGAGCACCTTGAGCGTGTTGGCGCCGAAGAAGGCGAGGTCGATAGCCAGGAACACGGTGAGGAATGCGCCGGTACGCAGGTAGCTCCAGCCCCAGATCCGGCGGAACACGACCGCTGCCAGCACCGTATCGATGGCCATGGTGCCGGTGACCGCGATGCCGTAGGCCGAGGCCAGCGCGCCCGACGACTGGAAGCCCAGCACCAGCGCGATCACTGCGGCAAGCAGCATCCAGTTGACCCACGGGATGTAGACCTGTCCGATCTCGTTCTCCGAGGTGTGCACGATCGCCAGGCGCGGGCAGTAGCCGAGCTGGATCGCCTGCCGGGTCATCGAGAACGCGCCCGAGATCACCGCCTGCGACGCGATCACCGTGGCTGCGGTGGCAAGCAGGAGCATCGGTGCCTGCGCCCATTCGGGGAACATCAGGTAGAACGGATTGCGGATGGCGGTCGGGTCGCGCAGCATCACTGCGGCCTGCCCGAAGTAGGTGAGCATCAGTGCCGGCAGCACCAGCCCGAACCAGGCGAGGCGGATCGGCCTGCGCCCGAAGTGGCCCATGTCGGCATACAGCGCTTCGGCCCCGGTCACCGCCAGCACGACCGCGCCGAGGACGAATACCGCCGAGAAGCGCTGCTCGACCAGGAATGCAAGGCCGTAGCCCGGATGCACCGCTGCCAGCACTTCGGGGGTCTGCACGATGCTGGCGATGCCGCCGATGCCCAGCGCCAGGAACCACGCGAGGGTGATCGGCCCGAACAGTCGGCCCACGGTGCCTGTGCCCTTGCGCTGGATCAGGAACAGCCCGATCAGCACGCCCAGGGTGATCGGCAGCACCCAGGACGAGAGCGACGGCGCGATCACGTTCAGCCCCTCGACCGCCGACAGCACCGATATGGCCGGCGTGATGGCGCCATCACCGTAGAACAGCGCGGCGCCGAAGATGCCGAGGATCATCAGCAGCCGGCGCTTGACGGCGTCGCCCGGCGCTTCGGTGCCGCGCAGCACCAGCGCGATGAGCGCCATGATGCCGCCCTCGCCGCGGTTGTCGGCGCGCATGATGAACATCACGTACTTCACCGACACCACCAGCATCAGCGACCAGAGCACCAGCGACACCGCGCCCAGCACATGGTCGTGGGTCGCGGTGACCGCGTAGGCCTCCGAGAACACTTCCTTCATCGCATACAGCGGGCTGGTGCCGATGTCGCCGAAGACGACGCCCAGCGCGGCAAGGGCCAGCGCCTGGACACGTGGGTCGTGACGCGCGCCGGCGGGTGCGTCGCCTGGCGCACCCGCACCCACACCCGCTTCCGGGCCAGGCTGCTGCGCCCCCTGTACCGGTGCGCTCAACCCGCTTCCGCGAAGTAGCGCTCGACCCGCTCCACCTCTTCTGTCGACCCGAGCACGACGCCGATGCGCTGGTGCAGCTTGCCGGGCTGCACGTCCATGATGCGCTGGGTGCCGGTGCTGGCCGCTCCACCCGCCTGCTCGACGATGAAGGCCATCGGGTTGGCCTCGTAAAGCAGCCGCAGCCGGCCTTCCTTGTGCCGTGTGTCGGCGGGATACATGAAAATGCCGCCGCGGGTCAGGATGCGATAGACGTCGGCCACCATCGACGCCACCCAGCGCATGTTGAAATCCTTGCCGCGCGGCCCGTCCTTGCCGGCCACGCACTCGTCGATGTAGCGCGTGACCGGGGCCGGCCAGTTGCGTGCGTTCGACATGTTGATCGCGAACTCCTTCGTGGACACCGGTATCTCGATGCGCGGCTGGGTCAGCACCCAGGTGCCTACCTCACGGTCGAGGGTGAAGCCGACCGTGCCGTGGCCGACCGTCAGCACCATCAGGGTGGACGGACCGTACACGGCGAAGCCGGCGGCGACCTGCTTCGCGCCGGGCTGCAGGAAGCTGGACTCGTCCGGGTCGGTCACATCGGGCGGGCACTCGAGGATCGAGAAGATGGTGCCGATCGCGACGTTGACGTCGATGTTGGACGAGCCGTCGAGCGGATCGAACAGCAGCAGGTAGCGGCCCTTCGGGTACTCGTTCGGGATCTGGTACGGTTCTTCCATCTCCTCGGAGGCCATGGCGGCCAGGCTGCCGCCCCATGAATTGGCCTCGACCAGCACTTCGTTGGAGATGACGTCGAGCTTCTTCTGCGCCTCGCCCTGCACGTTATCGGTGCCGGCTGCGCCGAGCACGTCGGCCAGTTCGCCCTTGCCCACCGCATGGCTGATCGCCTTGCACGCGCGCGCGATCACTTCCAGCAGAAGCCGCAGCTCCGCGGGGACCGTCCTGCGCTTGCGCTCCTGTTCGACGAGGTACTGGGTGAAGGTGACACGCCGCATGGCCGCTCCGGATTCCGTATCGAGTTCGGCGGATTATCCCGCTTCGGCCGGCCGGCCGCACGAAACGTGTTCGCCGCCGCCGCTGGCCTTCGTCCTCAGCCGGACAGGCCGCGGATGCCGTCCCACAGCAGCTTGAGCGAGGTCAGGACCAGCAGCACGTAGCAGAGCGAATAGAGCTGCCGCTGGTCGAGCCGCTGGTGCAGCCGCCAGCCGACCCACACGCCCGCAGGGACCACGCTGGTGCAGGCGGCGATCAGGATCCAGAGCTTCGCGTCCGGCTGGCCGAACAGCAGCCAGGGGCCGGCCTTCACCGCGTTGGCGACGGTGAAGTACATGCTGGTCGTGCCGGCGTACATCGACTTGGAAAGCCCGAGCGACAGCAGGTACATCGCCGCCGGCGGGCCTCCGCTGTGCGCGACCATCGTGGTGACGCCCGAGGCGCTGCCGGCCAGCAGCGCCCGCCACTTCGAGCGCGGTCGTACGACGATGCGGCTGCCCCCGGCGAACCACTGCGCCGCGAAGCCGAGCGTGACCAGCGCGACCACGATGGCTACCCAGTAAGGGTTCATCAGGCTCATGAACCACCAGCCGACCCCGATGCCCACGACCATCGGCGGCACCAGCCAGGCGAGGTCCTGGCGCGACCAGGTGGACGGCTTCCAGTAGCGGAAGGCGACCACGTCCATCACGATGAACAGCGGCGCCATCAGCGCGCCGGCCGAGATCGGGTCGAGCACCAGCGACATCAGGGGGATGCCCAGCGCCGCCAGGCCGCCGCCGAATGCGCCCTTCATGAACGCGATCGCGAAGATCGCGACCAGGCATACGGCCAGCGTCGCCGGCTCGGGCATCATGCCCGCCCCGGTCTCCACCCCGGCAGGCGCGCGGCCCGCATCAGCGTTTCGCGTTGCGCAGCGCGGTGAGGGTGGTGCGCGGGGTGATCGCCTCGGGGTCGGTGCGGATCTCGATCAACGACGGGCCGTCATGCGCGAGGCAGCGCTCGAGTGCCGCCGCGAACTCGTCGGTGCGTGTGACGAGTTCGGCATGTGCGCCGTAGGCGCGGCCGAGCGCGACGAAGTCGGGGTTCTTCAGTTCGGTGCCGGAGACGCGCGCCGGGTACTCGCGCTCCTGGTGCATGCGGATGGTGCCGAACATGCCGTTGTTGACCACGCAGAACACGACCTTCGCGCCGAACTGCGCGGCGGTGGCCATTTCCTGGCCGTTCATCATGAAGCAGCCGTCGCCGTTCCAGGACACGACCACCCGGCCGGGATGGACCAGCGCTGCGGCCACCGCAGAGGGCACGCCATAGCCCATCGCGCCGCTGGTGGGCGCAAGCTGCGTGCGGTAGCTGCGGTAGTCGAAGAAGCGGTGCAGCCAGGCGGCATAGTTGCTGGCGCCGTTGGTGACGATCGCGTCGTCGGGCAGGCGCTGCCGGAGCTGGCGCAGAACGATCGACAGGTTCACCTCTCCTGGAGGCGCCACCGGCTCAAGCGTCTTCAGGTAGTCCGCGTGGGCGCTGGCCGTCCAGTCGCTCCAGCCGGCTGCGGCCTCGCCGGGTACCGGCGGCAGTGCACGCAGGGCGGCGGCCATCTCCGGCATGCCGGCATTGATCAGCAGCTCGCCCTGGTAGACGCGCCCGAGCTCCTCGGCGCCGGCATGCACGTGCACCAGCGCGGGCTTCATCCGGGGCACATCGAGCAGCGTGTAGCCCTGGGTAGCCATCTCGCCCAGTCGGGGCCCGACCACCAGCAGCAGGTCGGCGCTGCGGATGCGCTCGGCGAGCGCCGGATTGATGCCGACACCGACATCGCCCGCGTAGTTCGGCGACCGGTTGTCCATCAGGTCCTGGCAGCGGAACGAGCAGCCCACCGGCAGCCGGTTGGCCTGGGCGAATGACGCGATGTCCTCGATGGCCTGCGCGGTCCAGCCGCTGCCGCCGATAATCATGAACGGCCGCTTCGCCGCCGCGAGCCGCGCATGCAGCGCCTGCAGGTGTGCCGCCGACGGGCTGGCCTGCACGCGCTGGTACGGCGATGCATCGGCCACGCAGGCGGTCTCGGTCAGCATGTCTTCCGGCAGCGCCAGCACCACCGGCCCGGGGCGGCCCGACGTGGCGACCTGGAACGCGCGGCTGACATACTCGGGCAGGCGCGCGGCCGAATCGACCTGCGCCGTCCACTTGCTCATGAACGGCCCGTAGAACCTGCGGTAGTCGATTTCCTGGAACGACTCGCGGTCGATGTAGTCGCGCGCCACCTGCCCGATGAACAGGATCATCGGCGTCGAATCCTGGAATGCCGTGTGCACGCCGATCGACGCGTTGGTCGCCCCCGGGCCGCGGGTCACCATGCAGATGCCGGGCCGGCCGGTCAGCTTGCCGTAGGCGTCGGCCATGTTCGCTGCACCGCCTTCCTGCCGGCAGATCACGAAGCGCATCGCGTCGCGGTGGTCATGCATTGCGTCGAGCAGGGCCAGGTAGCTCTCGCCGGGCACGCCGAAGGCGAGGTCCACACCATGGATGCGCAGCTGGTCG
>CAMDXD010000022.1 GCA_945877995.1 Bordetella parapertussis | reverse complement strand
GACCTGATTGCACTGGCGAAGAAGCGACCCGATGCGCTCGCCTATGCGTCCAACGGCCACGGCACGCTGAGCCACCTGACGGGCGAGCTGTTCGCGCAGGGCGCAGGCGTGAAGATGCTGCACGTACCGTACAAGGGAGCGGCACCGGCGACGATCGATACCGTCGCGGGCAACGTGTCGGTGCTGTTCGCCGCGTTCCCGAGCGTGGCCTCGCAGGTGCGTGCCGGGCGGCTGCGTGCGCTGGCGGTGACCAGCGCACAGCGCATCGCGGTGGCCGGGGAACTGCCGACCATCGCCGAGGCCGGCATCCCGGGCTTCGAGTCGAGCCAGTGGTGGGGCCTCTATGGCCCGGCCGGCCTGCCGGGCTCGATCGTCGAGGTGCTGAACAAGGCCGCCAACCGAGCGCTGGTCACCGAGGAATTCCGCAAGGCGCTGGCGCTCGAAGGCGCAGCACCCGCCGGTGGCACGCCAGCCACGCTGGCCGCGTACCACAAGGCCGACTACGACAAGTGGGGCAAGGTCATCGCCGCAGCCGGCGTCAAGGAGAACAACTGATGATGCAGCCGCAGCCCGCCGCGCCGGGTGCCGCTATGCCCGGGAACGATGCCGTCACCCGCCGCTTCGCCACGTTCGCCGCAGGGCTCACGTACGAGGCCCTGCCGCCGGTGGTGCGCGAACACCTCACCCTCTTCCTGCTCGACTACCTGCGTGTCGCCTCGCTCGGCCAGCGCATGCCGTGGAGCGGCTGGGCGGTGAAGCTCGCCGCCGAGCTCGGTGGCAACGGCCAGTCGACGATCCTGTTCTCGACCGACCGTACCGACCCGGAGCGCGCGACCTTCGTCAATACGACCTTCTCCGGCAGCATCGACGCCGACGACGTGCATGTCGGCTCGATGCTGCATCCGGGCTGTATCGTGATCTCGGCCGCGCTGGCGGTGGGCGAGGCGCGCGGTGCGTCGGGCGAGCGCATCCTGGCCGCGATCGCAGCCGGGTACGAGAACATGATCCGTATCGGCCTGTCGCTGCAGCCCTCGCACTTCAGGCGCGGCTTCCAGAGCACCGCCACCTGCGGCGGCTTCGGCGCGGCGACTGCGGCTGCGTGCCTGATGTTCGAAGGGCCCGATCGCGCCGAGCGCATCGCCGAGACGCTCGGCCTGGTCGCCTCGTTCAGCGGCGGCCTGACCCAGTTCTACCACTCCGGCTCGACGGTCAAGCGCATCCACGCTGCGCATGCGGCGGGCGAGGGCGTGCATGCCGCGCTGTTGGCCGCCGCCGGTTTCTCCGGCCCGGCGGACATCCTCGAAGGCAAGGACGGCTTCGCGCGCGCCTATGCCGACGGCCACGACTTCGACAAGGGGCTGTCCGGTCTCGGCGAGCAGTGGCGCCTGCTCGAGACGGCGATCAAACCGCATGCGAGCAGCGCGCGCGTGCTGTCGGCGATCGAGGCCACCGCATCGCTGTGCACCGAGCACGGCCTGACCATCGAGGATATCGACACCATCCGCGTCGGCATCCCGAAGGTGATCCAGGGACGGCTGACCGTGAACGAGCCAAGGGACATCCAGGCGGCGCAGATGAGCCTGCCGTTCTGCATGGCGATGGTGCTCAAGCAGGGCTGCACGGTGCCCGAAGGCTTCACGCTCAACATCGACGACTTCGAGACCACGCTGGCCGACCCGACGGTGATGGCCATCTCATCGCGCGTGTCCTGCGAGCTGGACGACGACGCGGAGCGGGTGAGCACCGAGCAGTCGGTGGGCGCGAAGGTCACGTTCCGGTTGAAGTCGGGGCAGGTGGTGGAGCGCTTCATCGATGCGCCGAAGGGCAGCGTGTCGCGGCCGTTCACGATGGACGACCATGTCGCGCGTTTCCGTGCGGAACTCGGGCGACGGTTCGACGCATCGCGCGTCGATGCGCTGCAGGCGGAAGTGCAGGGGCTTGCAGCGGCCGGTGGCGTTGCCCGGTTGATGCAGCTGCTGTCCGGGCGCTGAACCGAACATGCCGACGCTGAAGCTGCCCGACTGCGACCTGTTCTACCAGGTCGACGACTTCACCGACCCGTGGACCGAGGCGGAGGCGGTGCTGATGCTCCACGGCAACGCCGAGAGCTCTCTCGCCTGGTACGCCTGGGTGCCGGTGCTGGCCCGCCACCTGAAGGTGGTTCGTCCGGACATGCGCGGGTATGGCAAGTCGACGCCGATGCCGCGCGAGTACACGTGGACGCTGGATGCGCTGATCGACGACTACTGCCGGCTGATGGACCACCTCGGCATCGAGCGCTTCCATCTGGTCGCGGCGAAGATCGGCGGCACGATCGCACGGGCGTTCGCCGCGCGTCGGCCGGACCGTGTGAAGTCGCTGGTGGTGGTGGGCACGCCGCAGGCGCTGCGGCCGGGTGTCGAGAAGGTGCCCGCGCTGATCGAGGAGTTCGAGACGAAGGGTGCCGAGCATTGGGCGCGCCGCACGATGGACGGTCGGCTCGGGGAGCACTTCCCGCCCGAAGGCGTCGAGTGGTGGACGCAGTTCATGGGGCGCGCGCCGGTGTCGTCGCTGGTCGGGTTCAACCGCGGCATCAACTATGCGGACATCCGTGCGGACCTGCCGAAGATCCAGTGCCCGACGCTGGTGATCACCACCGAGGATAGCGGGCTGGGGACGGTGGAGCGGACGAGGGCCTGGCAGGCGCAGATTCCGGATTCACGGTTGCTGGTGTTGCCCGGGAAGTCTTATCACGTGGCGGCGAGTGATGCGCATGCGTGTGCGGGGGCAGTCTTGACGTTCCTGAAGGCCGACGCGCGAGGGTCGCGACGCCCGGCTTCCGGTCCGTCGATGCGCACCTCCTGATCGTCCATCGTCGTGTTCCTTCGCGCAGTCACTTTAGTGCGCATCCAGGGTCCGCGCAATCGTCATTGCCGTCGTGTGGCAAACCCCGCGGAAATCCGGACTGATCCGCTCGTCGCCTTGTGCAGCACTCCAGAAAGCGACTGCCGCACGCGCCGCTGATCGCCACCGTTCCTGCTCCGAAGGCATCGGCAGCACAGCTTCGAACGAGCGCTCCGGCAGTTCGATCCCCCGCTGCGGCGCGTGCATCATCGGCAGCATGTCGTAGATCGGCGCGAGCGCCAGTCCGCCTTCGACCGGCGTGAACGACAGGTTGCCGTCGTGCATGTCGGTGTTGCCGATCAGCTGGCCGAAGCACCACAGCCGCGCGATCGCATCGTCGGTCGCGGCATCGATCCATCCCCGCTCGCGCAGCCGTCGTGCCGCTTCCGTCCAGGGCCGGCCGGCAAGGCCGAACAACGCGTCGTTCAGCGATGCCCACGAGCACAGGGCGGAGCGACCGTACGATCCGTGTCGATCGAAGCGCTCGACTTCGAGGAAGGTCCTGTCGCCCGCACGGTGGATGCGCGTTGTCGCGGTCGGAATCTCGAGATGACTGGTGATGACCTGCGCCGCCAGATGCTCGCAGACCAGCAGGTCGGACCATCGTCGTGACCCCGCCGAATCGTCCGACCCGGAGAACTTCACCAGCACAGGCACCGGCCGGCCATCGATCATGCGCACGGTCGTGAACTTCGGGAATTCGCCGCCGGCCGACGAGCCGACCATCTGACCCAGCATCGACTGCTGCGCCAGTACAGGCCATGTCCCTTCGACATCGTGCATCGCCGGATCGATCATGTCTGGCTGCCGGCTGGCCTGCCATTGCCGGTACGACGCTTCTCCGACGATGAGGTTGCCCGGCAGGTCGGCGCCGATGACGGACAGCCCATGCAGCACGTCGTCGTCGCTCCAGTAGCGCGGATCCTCCGGCACCTGCAGCAGCGGCGCGTGGATGCGCGCGAAGGCGCGGCCCAGGTAGCCTTGCGGCCGCATGTCCGCGATCGGGTAGGGCAGGCCTTCGAACCAGCCGTCCCGCATGGCTTCGTCCATCGGCCATGCGAATCCGGGGGCATCCAGTGCGCAGCCGCGCGGCTCGATCATCTGGATCCGGCCCGCTTCGCGCGCCTGGCCTTCCGTATCGATCTGGAACAGCGGGATCGGCGTACGCCGGCCGCGCAGCGGGCGTGCGGCGGCATAGGTCGTGCGTCGGGCGCGGCCGCGCACGACCACCCGGTCGCCGGCCACGCGGACGGTGCGCATCAGGGTGGCGCGGCTGACGCCCTGGCGGTCGAGCACCCGCGCGGTCGGTGAAGGACCGGCGGAAGCGAGCAGGCGCAGGAGGGCATCTACATCCATGAAACGATCAGGGGAAACACAAGTAATTGAGCCGAAAGACTATCGTCGGCTGAATTCACTATACCTGAAACGATTAATGAAACGATTCTACCGTTGAGATGCCCCCGGCTGGCTGTGGTCCGGCCACCCCCGCCTCAGTTGAACTTCAACCCCGCCGCCTTGACGATCGCCAGGTTCGCCTTGATCTCGGCTGCGATCAGCGTGTCGAACTCCTTCGGCGTCAGCGGCATCGGCTCCAGGCCCGCCTTCCCCATCCGTTCCATTATCACCGGCTGCTTCAGCACCGCCATCGTCTCGGCATGCAGCCGGTCGATCAGCGCGCGCGGGGTCTTCACCGGCAGCAGCAGGCCGTTCCAGAAGGTGTAGTCGCTGTCGGCGAAGCCGGCTTCGGTGGTGGTCGGCACGTCGGGGAACATGCTCGACCGGGTGCGGGTGCTGACGGCCAGCGGGATCAGCCGGCCCGACTTGATGAACGGCAGGCCCGAAGAGGTGCCGATCGACAGGAAGTCGACCCGGCCGGCGGCGACGTCGGCCAGTGCCTCGGGCCCGCCCTTGAACGGCACGTGGGTGGCCTTGATGCCGGCGGACAGCAGCAGGCGCTCGGCGGCCCAGTGGGTCGCGCTGCCGATGCCGGCCGATGCGAAGGTCATCTCGTTCTTCCGTGCGGCGTCCATCAGCGCCTTCACCGTCTTCAGCCCCTTCTCGGGCGAGATCACCAGCACGTTCGGCACCACGCCGAACACGGCGACGCCGGCGAAGTCGTTGCCGGCGTGGTACGGCGCGTTCGGAAACGCGGCCGGGGCTGCGGAGTGCGCTGCGGCATTCATCAGCCAGGTGTAGCCGTCCGCGTCGGCGCGCGCGACCACCGCCGAGCCGACGGTGCCGCCGGCGCCGCTGCGGTTCTCGATGATGACCGGCTGGCCGAGCGAGGCTGACAGGCCTTCGGCGACGATGCGGCCGATCACGTCGGTGGTCGAGCCGGGGGTGAACGGGATGATGGTGCGGATCGGCTTCGCCGGGAATTGCTGGCCCAGCACCGGGGCGGACAGGGCGCTGGTGGCGAGCAAGGCGGCGGACATCCGGACAAGGCTGCGGCGGGTGTTCATGATCGTCTTCCTCCTGGGAACGTGGACGGCATTCATGCCGAGCCGTCGCTGTCGATGCGGCGAGGGGAATTCATCATACCGGCTATCCGTCGTGGTCCAGCCCCCCGGCGGCCCCGGGCGGGGGACGTGCGTTTTGCTAGACTGCTCCCTTCCTGACGAGAGGGGACAGCCATGGCAGAAGAACAACCGATCCCGGACGACATCCGGGCGCAGGCGAAGGCCCTCGGCCTCGACAAGCTTACCGATGCGGACTTGCGCCAGTTCATGAAGGCGGCGCAGGTGGCGCAGTCGCGCCGTTCGGTGCTCGACACCCGCTCGCTGGTGGCGGCGGACGAGCCGGCCCATGTCTACCGGCTCGGCTGAAGGAGTCCTGCGATGAGCGACCTGCATACCCTGTCCCTGTCCGAAGCCTCGACGCTGATCCGCGAGCGCAAGCTGTCGCCGGTGGAGTACACCCGCGGACTGATCGAACACACCGAGCGCCATGACGGCAAGCTGAACGCCTTCCTGCGCTTCACGCCGGAGATCGCGCTGGCCGATGCGCAGCGCGCCGAGGCCGAGATCATGGCCGGTGGCTGGCGCGGCCCGCTGCATGGCGTGCCCTACGGGCTGAAGGATATCGTCGACTATGCCGGCCTGCCCACCACCGGGCATTCGGCGATCCTGAAGGACAACGTCGCCGCCGGCGATTCGTTCGTCACGCGCAAGCTGCGCGCGGCCGGTGGCGTGTTCATGGGCAAGCTGTCCACCCACGAGTTCGCGATCGGCGGCCCCTGCTTCGACCTGCCCTGGCCGCCGGCGCGCAATCCGTGGAACCGCGACCATTTCTGCGGGGGGTCCTCGAGTGGTTCCGGCAGTGCGACCGCGGCTGGCTTCGTGCCGGTGGCGATCGGCACCGACACCGGCGGCTCGATCCGCAACCCGGCTTCGATGTGCGGCGTGACCGGCATGAAGCCGACCTATGGCTACGTGAGCCGGCGCGGCGTGTTTCCGCTGGCCTACTCGCTCGACCATGTCGGGCCGCTCACCCGCACCGTGCGCGACAACGCGATCGTGCTCGACCTGATCGCCGGGCATGATCCGCACGATCCGGGCAGCGTGCCGCGCACCGGTGGCGGCTGCGCGTCGCTGCTCGACCGAGGTGTCGAAGGCCTGCGCATCGGCGTGGTACGGCACTTCTACACCCGCGACCTGGTGGCCGATGCCGAGATGACCGCATCCATCGAGCAGGCGCTGGCGCAGCTCGAAGCGCTGGGCGCGGTGGTGCGCGAGGTGGAGACGTTGCCGCTGCAGCAGTTCGCCGCCTGC
Organism: Bordetella parapertussis; assembly: GCA_945877995.1. Taxonomy (GTDB): domain Bacteria; phylum Pseudomonadota; class Gammaproteobacteria; order Burkholderiales; family CAIKXV01; genus CAIKXV01. The sequence goes on along the minus strand of CAMDXD010000022.1, from coordinate 11,913 downwards.
AACCGCACGCTGCTGGTGTCGGAGGCCTATGCGGTGCACGAGCGCTGGCTGCGCGAGCGTCCGCAGGACTACGGCGACCTCACCCGCGAGCGGCTGTTCCCCGGTGCGTTCGTGAGCGCTGCCGAGTATGTGAACGCCTCGCGCATGCGTCTGAAGATGACCGCGGCGTTCAACAGCCTGTTCGACGATGTCGACGTGGTGGTCACCGCGAGTGCCCACGACCCGGCCTGCCGGATCGACGATCCGAAGCAGGTCGAGTACACCTATGCGCGACAGGCGCGTGCGCCGTTCAACCTCACCGGCAATCCGGCGCTCGCGCTGCCGACCGGCTTCAGTGCCGGTGGCTTGCCGCTGGGCATGCAGGTGGTCGGACGTCCGTTCGGCGAGGCAACGATCTATCGGGTGGCGCAGGCCTACGAGGCTGCAACTGGCTGGACGAAGCGGCAACCGCCGCTGTAACCGGAGTCATACATGAAGAAGATCGAGCTGTATGCCGGGTTGCCGGCTTCGATGATGCTGGGTGTCGTGCTGCTGGCCCCGTCCATCGGATGGACGGCTGCAGCCTGGCCGGACAAGCCGCTGCGAATCGTGATCCCCTGGGCTCCGGGCGGCAGCACCGACATCGTCACCCGCCTGCTGGGTGCTGAACTGACCCGGCGGCATGGTCAGCCCGTGATCATCGAGAATCGCGCCGGCGGTGGCGCAATCGTCGGCATGGAGTACGCATCGGCGTTGCCACCCGACGGCTACAACTACATGCTGACCTCCACCGGCTACGGTTTCATCATCAACAAGGCGAAGGTCGATCTCGTCACCAGCTTCGCCCCCGTTGCCTTGCTGGGCTTCGGTGACAGCGCGCTGGTGGTGCATCCCAGCCTGCCAGTGAAGACCGTCAAGGAGCTGATTGCGCTCGCGAAGCGCAACCCGGGCGCGCTGAACTATTCGTCGTCCGGCATCGGAGGCTTCCCGCACCTGAACACCGAGTTGTTCAAGATGATGGCAGGGGTGGATCTCACCCATGTGCCGTTCAAGGGTGGTGGGCCCGCGGTGGCCGACACTGCAGCCGGCAACACGCAACTGCAGATCGGATCGCTGCCGTCCGTGATCGGGCAGGTGCGCGCCGGCCGGCTGCGTGCGATCGCAGTTGGCGGGCCGAAGCGCAACCCTACGTTGCCAGGCCTGCCCACGATCGGTGAATCGGGCGTACCCGGCTATGAGACCTACATCTGGTTCGGCCTGTTCGCGCCGCGCGCGACGCCGGGTAACCTGATCACGCAGATGCATGCTGCGGTGAACACGGCACTCGAGTCGCCCGAGATGCTGAAGCGGCTGGAAGAGCAGGGTGTCGATGTTGCACGCCGCACGACCGCCGAGTTCGCGAAGCTGATGGAGAGCGAGACGGTGAAGTGGGCCAAGGTGATCAAGGCGGCGAACATCACCGGTGAATGAGATGACGACACCCGTGAATCAACTCACTGCCGTGCAGGCATCGCAGGCGATGGCCGAGGGGCGGCTGACTTCCGAGGCGCTGGTCGCGGCCTGCCTGGAACGCATCGCCGCCCGCGAGGAGGACGTGCGCGCCTGGGCGTTCATCGATCCGGCGCAGGCACTGGCGCAGGCGCGGGCGGCCGACGTTGCGCGAGCCAGGGGCGGCGCGCGTTCGCCGTTGCATGGCATGCCGGTCGGCATCAAGGACGTGATCGATACGCATGACATGCCGACGCAGTACGGCTCGCCGATCTATGCCGGGCACCGTCCGGCAGCCGATGCAGCCTGTGTGTCGCTGATCCGTGAACTGGGCGGGGTGATCCTCGGCAAGACGGTGTCGACCGAATTCGCGACAAGGTATCCGAACAAGACGCGCAATCCGCATTCGCCGCTGCATACGCCGGGCGGGTCGTCGAGCGGATCGGGTGCGTCGGTGGCCGACTGCATGGTGCCGCTGGCGCTGGGCACGCAGACGTCGTCGTCGATCATCCGGCCGGCGGCATATTGCGGCGTGGTGGGTTACAAGCCGACGTTCGGGCTGATCAATCGAGCGGGGTTGAAGTTTTTGTCCGAGTCGCTGGATACGCTGGGGGTGGTGTCGCGCACCGTCGCTGACGCTGCGCTGCTGACGGAGGGGCTGACCGGGCTCGTGCTGGATGCGACACCGTCATCGAGCGCACCGCGCATCGGTGTCTGCCGCACGCCCTGGTGGGACAAGGCGGATGCGGCGACGCAGGCGTTGATCGAGTCGTCGTCCGCGCGGTTTGCAGCGGCTGGTGCGAAGGTGTCGTCGGTATCTCTCGAGCCGGCGTTCGACCGCATGAACGAGATCCAGATCGCGTTCAGCTCCTACGAGTTCTTCCGCGCGCTGACCCACGAGCGTACCCGGCATCCCGAGCTGCTCTCGGCGAGCCTGAGCGGACGACTTGCGGCCGGCGGCAAGGTGACCCGCGCGGCCTACGAGGCGGCGCAGGCCGACACGCGCCATTGCATGGCGCTGATGGCCCGGCACTTCGACGGCTGCGACATCATGCTGGCCCCGAGCACGCCGGGCGAGGCACCCGGCATCGAAGGCACCGGCGAGCCGACCTTCGGGCTGATGTGGACGCAGCTCGGGCTGCCGTGCATCACGGTGCCGGCGGGCAAGGGGCCGGGCGGGTTGCCGCTGGGCGTGCAGGTGATCGCGGCGACGGGGGATGATGCCGGTCTGATGCGGGCGGCGGCCTGGGTGGAGCAGGTGCTGGCGGCGGCCTGACCCGAAAACCCGGGTCAGACACGCATTAGCGACATGGACTGGCGCGCGGGCCAGCCGCGAGGGAGTCAATGGCGGACGCTGGGGTCAGGCCCCGGTTTCGTTATCCCCACTTCGCCCTTGCCCGCACGGCCGCCGACGCCTGCTCCGCCTCCTCCAGCACCCGCCCATGGTCGAGTGCAGTGAACCGTCCCCCGCGCCACAGCACACGCCCATCGGCGATGACTGTGTCGATGTTCTGCGGCTGCGCGAAAAAAACCAGCGCCTCGTACGGGTCACCCGACGGTGCGATGTTCACGTCGCGGGTACGCACCAGGATCAGGTCGGCGCGCTTGCCCGGGGTGAGCGAGCCGGTGCGGTCGGCGATGCCGAGGTCGATCGCGCCATCGAGCGTCGCGAGCTGCACCAGCCGGCGTGCGGTCAGGCGGAACTTCGGGCCGATGCGGTGCTGGTGCAGGTTGTACAGCAGCCGCATGCAGTTGAAGTAGTCGACGCTGTAGGTGCCGGTGTGGTCGACCGACAGGCTGGCCTTGACGCCGGCTTCCAGCAGCTCGCCGAGCTGGATCACGCCGGCGCTGGCGGGTCGGCGCGACTCGCCCAGCGGCGAGATGCTGTAGCTCACGCCGCGCTCGCGCAGGATCTTGCGCTCGGCCGCGGTGGTCAGCAGCGGATGCACGAGCTGCACGTCCGGGCCTAGCAGGCCGGCCTGCTCGAGGAAGGTGATCGGGCTCGGGCCCGAGGTGTGCAGCGTGATCGGCAGCTTGAGAGCCCGTGCACCGCCCCAGTCGGCGCGCACGATCTCGAGCGGGATGTTTCCGCGCAGCGGGTTCGGATCGGTGCCGACGTTACGCGAGTTGATACCCAGCGTGAGCAGGCCGTCGTTGGGCATCCACGCCTTATGGGTACGCGCGAGGCCGGCGAGGTCCATCGGCTTGTCGTCGGGCATGCCCTGCGCCGGGCCGTACGAGAAACGGCCGCGCAGGCCGGTGTCGCGCATCGCGCGCAGCTCGGCGTCTGCATGCTCCGGGGTCACGATGTTGTGCGCCCAGTTGTGCACGGTGGTCGCGCCGGCGGTGATCCCCTCGGACAGTCCGAGGCGCACGCTGCGGTAGCTGTCCTCGGGCGTGTAGTAGCGGCCGAGGAAGCTGGTGACCGGGAAGTAGCCCCGCTTCGGATCGTCGATGCGGATGATCGGGCGGGTGATGCTGGTCCACAGGTGCCAGTGGGTGTCGATGAAGCCAGGCATGCAGATCATGTTGGCGGCATCGATCACCGTGGCGTTCGCGGTGGCGGCGGACGGCGCTGCGCCGACCGAGACGATCGAGCCGTTGCGCACATGCACATCGCCACGTTCGTAGTCGCCGACGGCGGCGTCCATGCTGAGGATCGTCGCCCCGCGGATCAGGTACTCGCCGCGCGTGGGCAGGCGTGCGCTGCCACCCGCATCCATCGCACTGCCGTCGCGTGCGTGCGGCATGCAGGCGACCAGCCCGGTCGTTGCGGCTGCGGCGGCTGCCTTGAGCAGCGAGCGCCGGCGGATCATCGGCTGTTCCATCGTCCCCTCCCGTGTCGGCGGCCGCTCATCGATGGCGTCCTGCTCCGAAGAATGCTAGCACGCCCGGAAAGGGTGTCCGCTCCCGACGGCCGCAGCAGTCTGTCGTCCGGGTTGCAACGCTTCCTTCAAACTGCCTACACTGGGGCGAACCGAAGGATGCAGGAGATGCACGGATGGCAGGCATGCACGCGCTGCACAAGATCATTGCGAACCGTACGCGGCCGTCGCTCGCTACGGTAAGCCCAGGCCAGTTCGTCGAGATCGAGCCGGATGTGTTCGGCGTGATCGTCGGCGTGAACGCGAGCGACGTGAAGCGGCTCGCTACGGACCTTGATGAACTGGGCATCGACCGCATCCCGCTGCGCGACCGGATCTACGCAGTGGCCGACCATGCCTCGCCGGCGCCGACGGTGGCGATCGCCGGCGCGCAGAAGGCGTTCCGCGAGTTCTTCAAGGCGCACCACATCCGCACCTTCGACGGAGGTGCCGGTGTGTCGCACCTGGTGCTGTGCGAAGAGGGGCTGGTGCGCCCCGGCATGCTCGGCATCGCGATCGACTCGCATGCGCCGACGATGGGCGCGATCGGCATGTATGCCTGCTCGCTCGGCGGCGGCCGCCTCACGCTCTATGCGATCGGCCGCTACGTGATCGAGGTGCCGAAGGTGACGCTGGTGCGCGTGACCGGTACGCTGCCGCCGGGCGTCGCGGGGCGCGACGCCTCGCTGTACGTGAACGGCAAGCTCGGCCAGCGCGGCGCGTACAACCATGCGGTCGAGTTCGCCGGCTCGTTCATCGAGTCGCTGAGCATGGACATGCGCTTCACCTTCACCAACATGGGCACTGAGATGGGCGCGGTCGCATCCTACATCCAGCCCGACCGCACCACGCTCGACTGGGTACGCCAGCGCACCTCTGAACCGTTCACCGTGTTCGAGTCTGATACCGACTACTTGTACGACACGGTGCACGAGGTAGACGTCTCCGGCATCGGCCCGCAGATCGCCGTCCCGCATGCGCCCGACGATGTGCGCCCGGTCGACGAGGTGGCCGGCCGCAAGGTCGACCAGGCCTACATCGGCTCCTGCGCCAGCGGCCGGCTCGAGGACATGGCCGAGACCGCGCGCGTGCTGAAGGGGCGCAAGGTGCATCCGGACGTGCGCCTGATCGTCACTCCCGGCTCGCGCGAGGTGCTGAAGGCCGCGACCGAACTCGGCTACATCCAGGTGATGCACGAGGCCAATGCGATCGTCACCAGCGCCAACTGCGGCGCCTGCCCCGGCCTGCATGGCGGCATCCTCGGCCCGGGCGACGTGGCGATCACCTCGATCACCCGCAACTTCGAAGGCCGGATGGGCCCGGGCGGGGAGATCTACCTTGCCTCGCCTGCGACCGTTGCAGCCTCGGCGATCGCCGGCTGCATCACCAATCCGCTGGCCGCCTGAACAGGAACGCGCGATGAAGCTCACCGGCAAGGTCTGGAAGTTCCCGCAGAACGACATCAGCACCGGGCTGATCCGCAGGCAGATGTACAACCACCTGCCGCCGCAGGAGCAGGGCAAGCACTGCATGGAGGCGCTCGACCCTTCGTTCGCATCGAAGGTGGCGCCGGGCGACTTCATCGTCGCCGGCAGCAACTTCGGCTGCGGCTCGTCGACCCCGGCGCACTACTCGATCGCCGCGCTCGGCATCCCGGCGATCGTCGCCGAGTCGTTCGGTGCGCTGTTCTTCAGCAACTGCGCCGGTGGCGCGCTGTGGCCGGTCGCCTGCCCGGGCATCCTCGACCTGGTCGAGACCGGTGACACGCTGGAGATCGACACCGAGACCTTCGTCGTGCGCAACGTGGGCAGCGGCCGCAGCCTGCAGGGGCGGGCACTGCCGGAGATCTATCGCGGCATGATCCTGGCTGGTGGCGAGAAGTCCTACCTGCGCGAACGCCTGCGCAGGGAAGCCGCCGGCTGAGTCCCGTGACATCCACGCTGCGCCTGCTCAGCGCCGGTTCGATCCGGTGCGGGGTGTCCGCGGTCATCGCGCTCTTCGAGCAGGCGAGTGGGGCGCGTGTCGAGGTCGTGTTCACCTCTGCACCGAAGGTGCGCCAGCGGCTGCTCGCCGGCGAGCAACGGGACGTGGCGATCGCCTCGACCGCGGTACTCGACGCACTCGCGGCTACCGGGTGCCTGGACGTGTCCACGCGCATACGGGTCGGCAGCACGCCGATGGCGGTGGCGATGCGCACCGGCCTTCCGGTACCCGACCTGTCGACCGTCGAGGCGTTCACCGCGGCGATGCACGGTGCGCATGGTGTTGCGTGCAACGAAGGCTCGAGCGGCTTGCATGCACTGCAGGTGATCGAGCAGCTCGGGTTGCGCGATCGGCCAGGGCCGGAGATCTTCGTCTGCGCGAGCGGGGTCGAGGTGTTCGAGCGTATCGCGACTTCGGCCGGTACCGTCTACGGCCTGGTCAATGTCACCAACATCGCGGACCAGGTCGCCGCCGGTGCGCCGGTTCGGCTCGCGGCTCTGCTGCCGGAGGGCCTGCAGAAGGTTACAACCTATGAATCGGCAGTCGTGACCAGCTGTGGTGATGCGGCGCTGGCCGCCCGTTTCGTCGCGATGTTCGGCGGCGCGCCTGCGCGACGCATGCTGGCCGATGCGGGCGTCGAATGAACGCCGCCGTGATGTAAACGAGGTATCGATGAACCATCCACTGACCGGCCGGGCCGGACGTCCTGCGCCATCGGCCCGTGCCGCCGCCGCTCGCCCGACCGGCGCCGTCGCCGAGGCCTTCGCCGCCGTGTTCGTCACCGCAGCCGTCCTGCTTGCTCCAATGCCTGCATTCGCCCAGGCAGAGTACCCGTCCAGGCCGGTCAGGCTGATCATCCCCTCCTCGCCCGGCGGCGGCACCGACACCACCGCGCGCATCCTCGCGCCACGCCTGGGTGAAGTGCTCGGCCAGCCGGTGATGGTCGAGAACCGTCCCGGCGCCAGCCTGATCATCGGCATGGACGTGGTCGCGCGTGCCACGCCAGACGGCTACACGCTGCTGATTGGCAACAGCACGATGACCATCATCCCGTCGACCCATGCGAAGCTGCGCATCGATCCCGTGCGCGACTTCGCGGCGATCGGCCAGGTGGTCGAACTGCCGCAGATACTGGTCGGCCATCCCTCGTTCCCGGCGCGCAACGTGAAGGAGCTGATCGCGATCGCCCGCCAGAAGCCGGGGCAGGTCGACTATGCGGCTGGGTCCTACGGTGGCAGTGGCCACATGGCGATGGAGCTGTTCCTGCACATGGCGTCGATCCGGCTTTCGTACGTGCCGTACAAGAGCGGCAACGCCGGGCTCGCCGATGCACTGTCCGGCCATGTACCGCTGATGATGGGCAGCGTACTGAGCGTGTTACCGCATGTGAAGCAGGGACGGTTGCGCGCCTTCGGGGTGACGACGCCGGTGCGCTCGACGGCCGCCCCCGAGATCCCGACGCTGGCCGAGGGCGGCGTGCCAGGCTACCAGGCGCTGCAGTGGTTCGGCCTGTTCGCGCCGGCCGGCACGCCGTCCGACGTCCTGAAGAAGCTGTTCGCCGCGACCACGGCGACCGTCCAGCACGCACCGATCCGGCAGCAACTCCTCACCAGCGGCGCCGAGCCGCAGCTCAGCGCCTCGCCGGATGCCTTCGCCGCGATGGTGAAGTCCGAGGTGGTCAAATGGGCCAGCGTCGTGCGCGGTGCCGGCTTGAAGAAGGAGTAGCGCCCGGTCGGTACTACCTGCAGCAGCCTGGAGCGGGTGCGCATCCACACCGGCTGGCTGTCCGTCGGTTCAGCCGGCGTGGCCGCTGGCGGTGCCGGGTACATGCCCCCAGAGATCGACGATCAGGCTGGCACCCGGCACGAACAGGTCGGCTGCCACGGATCGACTGCCCTGGACGATGCCGGCGGGAAGGACGCATGGGCTCGGGCTTCGTGCCAGCCGCGGGCGTGATCGCGGTCACTCGGGCTTGATGCCAGCGTCGCGCACCACCTTGCGCCATAGGGCGAGGTCGCGCTGGACGGTGGCGGTGAACGATGCAGCGCTGTCGCCGACCGGCTCGGAGCCATCGCGCAGCAGGGCCTCGCGCACCTCGGGCGTGGACAGCGCCGTGGCGATCGCAGCATTCAACCGCGCGACGATTGCAGGCGGCGTGCGCGCCGTTGCCGACACGCCATACCAGTTGTCGACCACGTATCCCGGGACGCCCGCCTCTGCCATCGTCGGCAACTCGCTGGCAATCGGCGAGCGCCGGGTCGAGGTGACCGCCAGCGCACGCAGCCGGCCCGCCTTGATGTGCGGCAGGCTCGAGGTCATCACGCCGAAGAAGAACTGCAGCTGGCCGCCGATCAGGTCGGTCAGCGCCGGCCCGCCGCCCTTGTAAGGCACGTGGACCACGTCGGTGCGGGTCGTCGCCCCGAACAGCGCGCCGGCCAGGTGCTGCAGCGTGGCGATGCCGGAGGAGCCGTAGTTCAGGGCCCCTGGCCGCGCCGAGGCGAGCGCGACCAGTTCCTGCACCGACGTGGCTTTCACACCCGGATGCACCAGCAGCACGTAGGGCTGCGCTGTGAGCTGGCTCAGGTGCGAGAAGTCGCGCACGATGTCGAACGGCGGCTTCGGCGAGACCGCGTGGTTGGTGACGATCGACACGGTCATCGTTACCAGCGTCAGGCCGTCCGCCGGTGCCCGGGCTGCGAGTTCGGCACCGATGTTTCCAGAGGCACCGACCCGGTTGTCCACCACGACAGGTTGGCCGAGCACGCCTGCGAGGCGGGCGGCTACCGTGCGCGTGGTGATGTCGCTGCCGCCACCGGCGGCGAACGGCGAGATCCAGCGGATCGGGCGGTCGGGCTGCGAGGGTTGCGCAGGCTGTGCGGCAGCTGGAAGCACGAACAGGGCCGCTGCCATGCTGCAGGGGATCGCGCAGGCAGTCGCGCAGATCGAGCGGCTCATCGTATCCTTCGTGGTCTCGGGCGAGTGGGTTGAGTATATTGCAGGGCCCTGAAGGCCGAACCTCGCAACCGAGCCGTAACGAGCGAGGCCTTGAATGATGATGAACGAAAACGAGCGGCCCGGCGCCGGCGGCGCAGCACTGGCCGAGGCGGTCCGCGCCGCGATGCCGATGGCCGGCACACTTCTCGACGACCTCGCGCAACGCACTGGCGGGCCGAAGGGCATTACCCGCACGCCCTGGGGCGATGGCGAACAGTACGGCCACGACCTCCTGGCGAAGGCTGCCGCGGGCATGGGCCTGCAGTGCACGCACGATGCTGCGGGCAACCTCTACATGACGCTGCCCGGGCGCGAGCCGAAGGCACCGGCCTGGGTGATCGGCTCGCACGTCGATTCGGTGCCCAACGGCGGCAACTTCGACGGCGCGGCCGGCGTGATCGCCGGCCTGGCCGCGATCGCGGCGCTGCAGGCGCTGTCGATCGTTCCGGCACGCAACGTGAGGGTGATGGCGATCCGTGCCGAGGAGGCGGGCAGCTGGTTCTCCGGCGCGCATGGTGGCCACTTGGGCAGCCGGATGGCGCTCGGGTTGCTCGACGCCTCTGAGCTGGATACCGCAGTGCGCACCGACAGTGGACAGACGTTGCGCGCGCACCTGCTCGCGGCTGGCTGCGATCCCGAGCGCATCGGCAAGGGCCGCGCGCTGCTCGACCCGGCCGGGGTGCATGCCTACCTCGAGCTGCATATCGAGCAGGGGCCGGTGCTGGAACAGCGCGGCCTGCCGGTGGGCATCGTCACCAGCATCCGCGGCAACTCCCGCCTGCGCGACCCGCGCTGCCTCGGCGAGTACAACCATGGCGGTGCGACCCCGCAGTCGTTCCGCCGCGATGCGGTGATCGCCACCTCGGAGCTGGTGCTGGCGATCGACGGCAAGTGGCGGGAGCTCGAGTCCGCCGGCCACGACCTGATCTTCACCGTGGGCAAGGTCTCCACTGACCCGAAGCTGCACAGCCTGTCGAAGGTGCCGGGCGAGGTGATGTTCACGCTCGACATACGCAGCGGTGATCCGGCGGTGCTGGCGACGATGCGCGCCTTCGTCGAAGCAGCGGCGGCCGACATTGCGCAGCGCCGTGGCGTGCGCTTCGAACTGGGAGGCTTCTCGATCAGCGTGCCCACGGTGCTCGACGCCCGCCTGCGCCAGCGGCTGGTTTCCGGCGCCGAGGCGCTCGGGCTACCGGCGATGGAGATGGCCAGCGGCGGCGGGCACGATGCGCAGGAGTTCATGCGCGCAGGCATCGCCTCGGCGATGATCTTCGTACGCAACGCCAATGGCAGCCACGTCGCCAACGAGGGCATGACCCTCGACGACCTGGCGGCGGGCGTGCGCCTCATCGCATGGATGCTGGCGGACGAGTGACCCTGGAGGGGGACCGGATGGATGCAGCAGGAAAGAGCAGCCGGCGGATCGGCGCATGGTTGGCAATGATGTCGCTGGCCGCAGCCTCCATTGCGGTTGCGCCCCGGGTGCTGGCTGCGGAAGTCTGGCCGTCGCGCCCGGTACGCGTGGTGGTGCCGTTCACGCCGGGTGCCTCGAACGACATCATCGGCCGGCTCCTCGCGCAGAAGCTGTCCGACACCTGGGGGCAGACGGTGCTGGTCGATAACCGTCCCGGCGCGGGCGGTGCTCTCGGTGCGACGCTGGTCGCGAAGGGCACGCCGGACGGCTACACGCTGCTGGTGACCAACCCGGGGCCCACGGTCAACCATGTGGTGCTCAGCGCGAAGCCGCAGTTCACCATGGAGGAGCTGGCACCGGTGATCTTCATCGGCTATTCGCCATTGATCATCGTCGCCAATCCTTCCTTTCCGCCGCGCAATGCGCGTGAGCTGGTCGAGTATGCAAAGGCGAATCCCGGCAAGCTCAACTGGGGCTCGGCCGGCAGCAACAGCAACCTGCATACTGCGCTCGAAGTGTTCAAGGCGGTCACCGGCGTCCAGGCCACGCATGTGCCCTACAAGGGCACCGGCCCGTCGCTGGCGGACATCGCCGGCGGCCAGATCCAGCTGATGTTCACCACCTGGGTTTCGGCGGAGTCGCTGGTCAAGGCCGGCCGGCTGCGCGTGCTGTCTTCGGCGGGCGCGAAGCGCATGGCTTCGCTGCCGAACGTGCCCACGCTGGATGAGCAGGGCATCAAGGGGGCGGACGCGATCGTCTGGTTCGGGCTCGATGCGCCTGGGAAGACGCCGCGCGCGATCGTCGAACGAATCAATGCCGACGTTGACAAGGTGCTTGCGCTGCCGGACGTGCGCGCGCGCTTCGACCAGCTCGGCATCGAGATGGAAGGCGGCCCGCCGTCACGCTACGGCGAGCTGCTGAAGTCGGAGGTGGCCCGGCTGGCGCGGCTGGTGAAATCCGGCGCGCTGCAGGTCGAGTGAACGAGAACGCAGGCTGATGAACCGGCATTGACGAACCGAGGATGACCAGATGACCGAGAAGAGCGACAACCACGCCAACCACTCGCAACCGAAGGACTATCCGCTGATCGTCGAGAAGGACGTGCAGATACCCCTGCGCGACGGCAGCGTGCTGTATGCCGACGTGTTCCGTCCCGACGGCGGGGCCGAGACCTTTCCCGGCATCATGAAC
>CAMDXD010000021.1 GCA_945877995.1 Bordetella parapertussis | reverse complement strand
CGCATGCAGCACGAACTGGTGCACCGCCTGCGACTCGCGAAAGCGCACCTCGATCTTCGTCGGATGCACGTTCACGTCGACGGCGCGCGGATCGATGCTGACGTAGAGCGCGAACGCGGGATGGCGCTGGTGGTGCAGCACGTCGCGGTAGGCGGCGCGCACCGCATGCGAGAGCAGCTTGTCGCGCACGAACCGGCCGTTGACGAACAGATACTGGGCATCGCGCGAGGCCCGCGAGTAGGCGGGCTGCGCGATCGCGCCGCTGATCGCCAGGTGCCCGATATCCTCCTCGACCGGCAGTGCGGCATCGGCGAAATCGCTGCCCAGCAGCGCGACGATGCGCGCCGCGCGATCCTGTGGCGGCAGGCGCAGCATCGGCTTGCCGTTGTGGGACAGGCGGAAGCCGACCGCATGATGGGCGAGCGCGATGCGGTGTACCGCCTCCTCGCAGTGCGCGTATTCGGTCTGCCCCGACTTCAGGAAGCGCTTGCGGGCCGGCGTGTTGAAGAACAGGTCGAGCGCCTCGATCCGGGTCCCCGGTGCGATTGCCGCCGGGCCGATGCGGGCGCCGGCATCGCTGCCTGCACCAGTCGCGCCCATGTGGCCGATGCGCCAGCCATGGCGCGAATCAGCGGTCCGGCTGGCCAGCGTCAGGTCGGCCACCGATGCGATCGAGGCCAGCGCCTCGCCGCGAAAGCCGAGGCTGGCCACCGATTCCAGGTCTTCGAGCGCCGCGATCTTGCTCGTCGCATGGCGGGTCAGTGCCAGCGCGAGGTCGTCCCTGTCGATGCCGTGGCCATTGTCGGTCACCGCGATCCGGCGCGTGCCGCCGGCGTCCAGTTCGATCGCCAGTTCGGTCGCCCCGGCATCGATCGCGTTCTCGAGCAATTCCTTCAGGGCGGAGGCCGGACGCTCGATCACCTCGCCGGCCGCGATCTGGCTGATCAGCAGGTCGGGCAGCGCATGGATGCGCACCACGGGTTTTGCCGCTGGATCCGTCGGGGACATGGAGCGGGATTATAGGGGTGCAGCCACCCGATCCGTGCCCCGCCGCCGCCGCCTGGCATAAAGAAGGTCTGGCCTGCCCGCGAGTTTTGAATATAATTCGAGGTTTTTTGGCCGGCGTCGGCCGACACCACCATAACCGCTGCCTGGCGTGGAGAAGGACCTCTTGCAATGAAGATCGGCATTCCCACTGAACTTAGACCCGGCGAGATGCGGGTCGCAGCAACTCCCGAGACCGTGAAGAAATACTGCGCGGGCGGCCAGAACGCCGTGTTCGTGCAGGCCGGTGCCGGGGCCGGCGCCAATTTTCCCGACGCCGACTACGTCGCTGCGGGCGCCACGGTCGTGGCCGATGCCGCTTCGATCTACGGTCAGGCCGAGCTGATCCTGAAGGTCCGCTCGCCGCTTCCGGAAGAAGTTTCCGCGCTGAAGGCAGGTACCGTCCTGATCGGCCTGCTGGCGCCATACGATGCCGCCGGCATCGAGGCCCTTGCCGGGCAGGGCGTCACCGCGTTCGCGATGGAGTTGCTGCCGCGCACGTCGCGTGCGCAGTCGATGGACGTGCTGTCCTCGCAGGCCAACATCGCCGGCTACAAGGCGGTGATCCTGGGCGCCGACACCTACGGCCGCATCATGCCGATGCTGATGACCGCGGCCGGGACGGTGAAGGCCGCGCGCATGGTGATCCTGGGCGCCGGCGTCGCCGGCCTGCAGGCCATCGCGACCGCCAAGCGGTTGGGGGCGGTGATAGAGGCGTCCGATGTGCGCCCGGCTGTGAAGGAGCAGATCGAGTCGCTCGGCGCAAAGTTCATCGACGTGCCGTACGAGACCGACGAAGAGCGCGAGATCGCCCAGGGGGTCGGCGGCTACGCACGGCCGATGCCGGCTTCGTGGATGGCGCGCCAGGCGGCCGAAGTCGCCAAGCGCATCGCGCTGGCCGACATCGTGATCACGACGGCGCTGATCCCGGGCCGCAAGGCGCCGGTGCTGGTCACCGACGCGATGGTGAAGTCGATGAAGCCGGGTTCGGTGATCGTCGACATGGCCGTCGAGCAGGGTGGCAACGTCGAGGGCTCCAAGGCCGGCGAGACGGTGGTGTCGCACGGCGTGAAGCTGGTCGGCGAGACCAACATCCCGGCGCTGGTGCCGACCGACTCCAGCGCGCTCTACGCCCGCAACCTGATGACCTTCCTGGCGCTGATGCTCGACAACAAGACCGGGCAGTTCAACCTCAACCGCGAAGACGATCTCGTCGCCGGCACCCTCGTGTGCCATGGCGGCGAACTCGTGCGCAAGCAATAACCTCGAAAGAGAGAGCGGCCATGGAACTCGTCGACCCGACCATCACAAACCTGATCATCTTCGTGCTCGCCATCTACGTGGGCTTCCACGTGGTCTGGAACGTGACCCCCGCGCTGCATACGCCATTGATGGCCGTAACCAACGCGATCTCCGCGATCGTCATCGTCGGCGCGATGCTCGCCGCCGCGCTGACCGAGACCCCGCTGGGCAAGACGATGGGCGTGCTTGCCGTCGCACTGGCCGCGGTGAACGTGTTCGGCGGCTTCCTCGTCACGCGCCGGATGCTCGAGATGTTCAAGAAGAAAGAGCCGCGCAAAGCCGCGGGAGACCACGCATGAGCATGAATCTCGTCGTCCTCCTCTACCTGGTCGCCTCGGTCTGCTTCATCCAGGCGCTCAAGGGCCTCTCCCACCCGACGACGTCGCGGCTGGGCAACCTGTTCGGCATGGTCGGCATGGCGATTGCCGCGCTGACCACCGTCGGGCTGATCTACAAGCTTGCCGGGCAGTCGGCGACCACCGGCATGCTGTACGTGATCGGCGGCGTCGCGGTCGGCGGCACGCTCGGCGCGGTGATGGCCAAGCGCGTCGAGATGACCAAGATGCCGGAACTGGTCGCCTTCATGCACTCGATGATCGGCCTGGCTGCGGTATTCATCGCCGTGGCAACGGTCGCCGAGCCCTGGGCGCTCGGCCTGGTGACCCGCGGCCAGCCGATCCCGATCGGCAACCGGATCGAACTGTTCATCGGTGCCTTCGTCGGCGCGATCACCTTCTCGGGTTCGGTGATCGCATTCGGCAAGCTGTCGGGCAAGTACAAGTTCCGGCTGTTCCAGGGCGCGCCTGTGCAGTTCAAGGGCCAGCACATGCTCAACCTGGCGCTGGCGATCGCCATGTTCGGCTTCGGCATCGCGTTCGTGGTCACCCAGGACTGGACGCCGTTCTGGGCGATGCTGGCGATCGCCTTCGTGCTCGGCGTGCTGATCATCATCCCGATCGGCGGCGCCGACATGCCGGTGGTGGTGTCGATGCTCAACAGCTACTCCGGCTGGGCGGCGGCAGGCATCGGCTTCTCGCTGAACAACTCGATGCTGATCATTGCCGGGTCGCTGGTCGGGTCCAGCGGGGCGATCCTGTCCTACATCATGTGCAAGGCGATGAACCGGTCGTTCTTCAACGTGATCCTGGGCGGATTCGGCCAGGAAGGCGGCGCCGCTGCAGTCTCCGCAGAGCAGCGCTCGGTGAAGAGCGGCAGCGCCGATGACGTCGCGTTCATGCTGTCGAACGCCGACAGCGTGATCATCGTCCCGGGCTACGGCCTGGCGGTGGCGCGTGCCCAGCATGCGGTGAAGGAGATGGCGCACAAGCTGCAGGCCAAGGGCATCACGGTGCGCTACGCGATCCACCCGGTGGCCGGCCGCATGCCCGGGCACATGAACGTGCTGCTGGCCGAGGCCGAGGTGCCGTATGACCAGGTCGTCGAGATGGAGGACATCAACAGCGACTTCGGCCAGACCGACGTGGTGATGGTGCTTGGCGCCAACGACGTGGTGAACCCGGCTGCGCTGGTGAAGGGCACGCCGATCTACGGCATGCCGATCCTCGATGCCTACAAGGCGCGCACCATCATCGTGAACAAGCGCTCGATGGCCGCCGGTTACGCCGGCCTGGACAACGAACTCTTCTACATGGACAAGACGATGATGGTCTTCGGCGACGCCAAGAAGGTCGTCGAGGACATCGTCAAGGCGATCGAGTAGGAAACACCGGGCTGCACGGGGCCTTCGCCCCCTGCAGCTTCCGTGCGGCCGTGTCTAGGCGGGTGGCGCCTTCGCCGGCTGCGGCTCCATCGGCCGTGACCGGTCGGCGCACCATTCGCTCCACGAGCCTGGGTAGAGCCGCGAGCCCTCGAGCCCGGCCACCTCCATGGCCAGCACGTTGTGGCAGGCGGTCACGCCGGACCCGCACTGGTGGACGATCTGCTCCGGCGCATGCCCGTTCATCAGGTCGATGAATTCGCGGTGCAGCGTGCTGGCCGGCTTGAACGTGCCGTTGCTCTCGAGGTTGGACTGGAAGAAGCGGTTTACCGCGCCGGGGATATGCCCGCCGACCGGGTCCATCGTCTCGTTCAGGCCAGCGAACCGCTCCGGCGTGCGGGCGTCGACGATCAGCATGTCCGGTGAGCGCAGGTTCTGCAGTACGGTCGATACATCGACCCGCAGTCCGTCTTGCGCACGCGGCGTGAACGTCGCGGGCTCGCTGTGCGGGGCAGCCTGCGTCAGGGGGCGATTCTCGAGCTTCCATTTCGGCAGCCCGCCGTCGAGCACGGCTACGGTGTCGTGGCCCATCCAGCGCAGCATCCACCACAGGCGAGCGGCAAAGAAACCGCCGCTCGCGTCGTAGGTCACGACCTGCTTGCCCGCGGCGACGCCCTGCTGGCCCAGCCAGTTCGAAAGGGCGACGATATCCGGCAGCGGATGGCGGCCGGAGTGCCCGGTCTTGGCACCGGACAGGTTCTCGTCGAGGTGGGCGAACCGTGCACCGGGAATGTGGTCGGCCGCATACGCGTTGCGGCCGGCCTGGACGTCCATCAGGTCATGCCTGCAGTCGAACACGACGAGATCGGGATCGGACAGGTTCGCGGCGAGCGCCTCGGTGCTGATCAGGGTGTGGTGGTTCATCTGGGTGTGGTCGTCCTCGGGCCTGGGGGGCGGCTCTGCGCCGCGGGAAGCCGGCTGGTCACCGGGGCTTCGAGTGTATAGCCCTCGGCGGCGGCGCGCGCCGTGCAACGACCGACAGCACGCCGGCGCTGGCGATCAGCGACATGCCCAGCCAGCCTGCGGCCGTTGGCGCCTCGCCGGTCGCTAACAGGTCGTACAGGCCGGCAAACAGCACGCCGCAGTAGGACAGCGTCGCCACGACCAGGGTCGCACCTCGCGAGTAGGCGCAGGTCATCGCCAGCTGAGAGGCGAGTGCACAGGCGCCGATGGCCGCCAGCAGCGGCAGGTCGGACGTGCGTACCGGCGTCGCGCCGGTGAACGGCAGCGCTGCGGCGCCTGCCACCAGTCCGAGCAGCGCGAAATAGAACACGGTCCGCCACTCCGGTTCACCAGCCGCGCCGAGCTGCCGGACGCCGAGATAGGCGATTGCCGCAACCGCCCCGCCGGCCAGGCCGAGCAGGCCCGGCCCGAGCGACGAACCTTCGGCCCAGGGTTGCAGCAGGGCCAGCACGCCGGCGAAGCCGGTCGCGATTGCCACGACGGCGGGCAGCGATAGCCGCTCCCGCAGCAGCAGGCCGGTGATCAGTGCGAGGAACAGCGGCGAGGTGTAATTGAGCGTGACCGCGGTGGCCAGTGGTGCATGCGCCAGGCAGGCGAAGAACAGCAGCATCGAGACCACGCCCGCGATGCTGCGCAACAGGTGCCCGCGCCAGTGCGGTGTGTGCAGCGGCCACCCGGCCAGGCGGGTAAACAGCACGATCGCGACCACGATGAACAGGCTGCGGTAGAGCATCAGCTCGCCCAGCCCGAAGCGGTCGGCAGCCAGCTTGACGAACACTCCATGGGCGGTGAACAACAGCCCGGAGACGACCATCCACAGGGCTGCCACGCGGGTGGCGACCTGCTAGCCGCCGTGCAGCTGGCGCTGCACGAACGCGTGGAAGTGCTGCATGCCGTCCTCGTACGGAGCGTGGTAGGGGCCGACATCGTCGTGGCCCTGGCGCCAGGTCAGCAGTTCGACGCCGCCGGTGTTGCGCACGAGGATATCTGCGCCGCGCGCGGTCTCCGGTACGCGGTAGTCACCGGGCTCCGGCACCATCAGCTCATGGCCGATGTAGCGCGGGCCTGTATCGAAGATCAGGTGTTCCTCCATCTTCCATACGGTCGGGTCGATATACCAGCCCACCGGCCGCTGCGAGGCTGCCGGGCGGCGCCGCTGCACGCCTGCAAGATCCGTCACTGAGTCCTCCTGGCGCGCGTGCGAACGAACCACTTCCACATCTGAGTATCGTGAGCCCCAGCCCTGCGTCCGAAAGCCACGCGGATTGTCCCCTGTATCAGGGGGGGCGGGCAACGAACGCTCCCGCCCGCGGTTGACCCGGGCGGCCCGGCTCGGCTAGCCTCTGCGCCCCGTGGTCGCCGTGCCGCTCCGCCGGCTGCGCCAGGCCCGCACCCTTCAAGGAACCGATGGCCAAGCCCTCTGCAAAAGATTCCGCCGCCCCCGCCCGGTTCGAGACCGCGATGGCGGAACTCGAGAAGATCGTCGCTGCGATGGAAGCCGGCCAGCTTTCGCTGGAGGAATCGCTCGAAAACTACCGGCGCGGTGCCGAACTGCTGACCTGGTGCCAGGGGCAGTTGCAGGCGGTCCAGTCGCAGGTGAAGGTCCTCGAGGACGGCCTTTTGAAGGACTTCACGCTGGATGCTGCAGGCGCGCGGGTGCGCCCGGGTGCCCCTGGCGCGGGCGCCGCCGCCGGTGGTGCCGATCTCGATGACGCCGATGACGCCGATGCCGGAGACGACCGCGATTGAACCTGCAGGGCCGACCCGGCAGGTCGTTTGCCGCTAGTGGCGCGCTCAGGTATCTTCGGGATATGTACCTGTCAGCCTGCGCATGAGGTAGCCGAGCCGATGTCTGCCGATGCGGCGGGTTTCGAGGCGTGGATGCGCGCCCACCAGATGGTCGCCGAGCGGGCACTTGATCGGGTGCTGCCCGATGCTGGGCATGCGCCCGCCAGGCTGCATGCCGCGATGCGCTATGCCGCATCGGGCGGTGGCAAGCGCGTGCGGCCACTGCTTGCCTTTGCCGCAGCAGACGTGGTGCAGGCCCCGGTCGAACGCGTCGCGCTCGCCGGGGCTGCGGTCGAACTGATCCACGCCTACTCACTGGTGCACGACGACATGCCCTGCATGGACGACGACACGCTGCGGCGCGGCAAGCCGACCGTCCATGTGCAGTACGACGAGGCCACGGCACTGCTGGTCGGCGATGCCCTGCAGAGCCTGGCGTTCCAGGTGCTCTCGGAACAGCCGCTCGCGGACGATCCGGCCCGCCAGCTCGAAATGGTCCGGCTGCTGGCACAGGCGTCCGGTTCGCGCGGCATGGCCGGTGGCCAGGCGACCGATCTGGCAGCGGTCGGTGGCACGCTCGACGTCGCCGAACTCGAATTCATGCATGTCCACAAGACCGGTGCGCTGATCCGATGTGCGACACTATTGGGGGCGTTGTGCGGACGTCCGCTGGACGCAGCCGAGCGCGCCCACCTCGATCGCTTCGCGAAGGCGATCGGGCTAGCTTTCCAGGTGGTCGATGACCTGCTCGATGCCGAAGCAAGCACGGCCACCCTGGGCAAGACAGCGGGCAAGGATGCCGAAGCGAACAAGCCGACCTACGTCACCGTACTCGGCCTGCGCGCGGCGAAGGAATGGGCGCGCGACCTGCGCGCACAGGCGGATGACGCGCTGGCTCCGCTCGGTCCGGGCGCTGCCCGACTCGGCCAGCTGGCCGATTTCATCGTGAAGAGACAATTTTGAACAAGCCGCACGAAGTCTTCGAACTGCTCGACCGGATCGAAAGCCCGGCAGACCTGCGCACGCTCGATCGGCGCCAATTGCCGCAGCTCTGCAACGAGCTGCGCGAGTTCCTGCTGCAGTCGGTGTCGCGCACCGGGGGGCACCTGTCCTCGAACCTCGGTACGGTCGAGCTCACGGTCGCGCTGCACTATGTGTTCAATACCCCCGACGACCGGCTGGTGTGGGACGTGGGGCACCAGACCTACGCGCACAAGGTGCTGACCGGCCGGCGCGCGGGCATGGATCGGCTGCGCATGCGTGGCGGTATCGCCGGATTCCCGCGCCGGGACGAAAGCGGGTACGACACGTTCGGCGTCGCGCATTCGTCTACGTCGATCAGTGCCGCGCTCGGCATGGCCGTGGCGGCGCGCCGCATGAACCAGCCGAGGCGTGTGGTGGCGATCATCGGCGATGGCGCGATGTCCGCCGGCCTTGCGTTCGAGGCACTGAACAACGCCGAGTCGGCCGAATGCGACCTGCTGGTGATCCTGAACGACAACGACATGTCGATCTCGCAGCCGGTCGGGGCCCTGCACAACTACCTGGCGCGGCTGATGTCCGGACGCTTCTACACCGCAGCGCGCCGGGCCGGCGAAAAAGTGCTCTCGGCGGCACCGGGCATGCTGGAACTGGCCAAGCGCGCCGAGGAGCACGTGAAGGGCATGCTCCTGCCCGGCACGCTGTTCGAGGAGTTCGGCTTCAACTACCTCGGTCCGGTCGACGGACATGACGTCGACACGCTCACGAGCACGCTGCACAACCTGCGCAACCTGCGCGGCCTGCAGTTCCTGCACGTGGTGACGCGCAAGGGCAAGGGATACGCGCCGGCCGAGGTCGACCCGATCCAGTACCACGGGGTGTCGAAGTTCGACCCGGCGGCCGGCATCATCGCCAAGGCGGCCCCGGTCCCGGCACCGGTACCTGGCTACACCCAGGTGTTCGGCGACTGGCTGTGCGACATGGCCGCCACCGACCCACGGGTGGTCGGCATCACGCCGGCGATGCGCGAAGGCTCCGGCCTGGTGCGCTTCTCGCGCGAATATCCCGACCGATATTTCGATGTGGGGATCGCGGAGCAGCACGCGGTGACCTTCGGGGCCGGTCTGGCCTGCGACGGCATGAAGCCGGTGGTCGCGATCTACTCGACCTTCCTGCAGCGCGGCTACGACCAGCTGGTGCATGACGTGGCCATCCAGAACCTTCCGGTGCTGTTCGCGATCGACCGGGGCGGCCTGGTCGGAGCCGATGGCCCGACCCACCACGGTTCGTTCGACCTGTCGTTCCTGCGCTGCGTGCCGAACCTCACGGTGATGGTGCCCTCGGACGAGAACGAGACGCGGCAGATGCTCTACACCGCCTTGACCCTCGATACACCGACGGCGGTGCGCTATCCGCGCGGTAACGGCCCCGGTGTCCCGGTCGAATCGAAGATGGTCGCGCTCCCGGTCGGCAAGGGCGAGGTGCGGCGCCGCGGCAGCGACGTAGCCTTCCTCGCCTTTGGCTCCATGGTCGCGCCCTGCCTGAAGGCAGCCGAGGTGCTCGACGCCACCGTGGCGAACATGCGCTACGTGAAGCCGCTCGACGTGGATCTGGTGCGCGAACTCGCCGCCAGCCATCGCGTGCTGGTCACCGTGGAAGAGAACGTCGTGATGGGTGGCGCCGGCAGCGCGGTGCTCGAGGCCCTCGCTGCCATCGGCTGGTCGGGCCAGGCGATCCAGATCGGTCTTCCCGACAGCTTCGTCGAGCACGGAGACCCGGCCGGCCTCCTGAAGGAGTGCGGGTTGGACAGCGAGGGTATCCTTGGGCAGGTCCGCGCGCGCATGTAGCCTCGCGCACCTTGCGTCGATCCACCGCGACAAACGTACAGAACTGGCCCAGATGAACGACCACCTGCCGAAGATGCCCGGCCTCATTTCAGACCCGGATTCCGAAGTCGAGGGCGGCTACGAGAAGGTCGACCGCTACGACGCGACGACCAATGTCGAGCTGGCCATGCGCTACGCCGACATGCTCGGCCTGATCGGCGAGGATCCGCAGCGCGAGGGGCTGCTCAAGACGCCCGAGCGCGCGGGCAAGGCGCTGCAGTTCCTGACCCACGGCTACGGGCTGGATGCCGCGAAGATCCTGCGCTCGGCGATGTTCAAGGAAGACTATCGCGAGATGCTGATCGTCAAGGACATCGAGCTGTACTCGCTGTGCGAGCACCACATGCTGCCGTTCTTCGGCAAGGCGCATATCGCCTACATCCCGAACGGCTACATCGTCGGGTTGTCGAAACTGCCGCGCGTGGTCGACGTGTTTGCCCGCCGCCTGCAGGTGCAGGAGCGGCTGACCATGCAGATCCGCGACTCGATCCAGTCGACGCTGAACCCCGCGGGCGTCGCGGTGGTGATCGAGGCCACGCACATGTGCATGGTGATGCGCGGCGTACAGAAGCAGAATTCCACCACCACCAGTTCCGCCTTTACCGGCGCCTTTGAGCAGAACACCACCCGCGCGGAATTCCTGCGCCTGGTGATGTCGCGCTGACTGGGCCCCTGCGGCCCGACCGAGAGACGATGAACCAGACCGAACGGGCCGTACCGACGATTGCCCAGCGTATCGTCAACGAAATCATCCCCGCCGTGCGCGACGGGAAGATGGTGATACTGGTCGATGACGAAGACCGCGAGAATGAAGGCGACCTGTATGTCGCGGCGAGCCATGCGACGCCCGAGGCGATCAGCTTCATGGCCTGCGAGGCACGCGGGCTCGTGTCGCTGGCGCTGACCGAAGAGCGGCTGCGCGAACTGGGACTGGCGCTGATCACCGCCGACGAGGCGAACACCACCAAGTTCCGCACCGCGTTCGCGACGCCGATCGATGCGCGCGAAGGCGTCGGGTCCGGCATGTCGGCCCATGACCGTGCACACACCATCAAGGTCGCGCTTGATCCGGCGAGCGGCCCGTCAGACCTGATCCGCCCCGGCCGGCTGCAGACGCTGCGCGCGCAGACCGGTGGCGTGCTCGCGCGTGCAGGGCATACCGAGGCCGCTGTCGACCTCGCCCGGCTGGCCGGCCTGCCGCCGGCCGGCGTGATCTGCGAGATCATGAACGAGGACGGCACGATGGCGCGCACGCCACACCTCGAGGCGTTCTCGCAGAAGCACGGCATCCCGATCCTGCGCATCAGCGACCTGGCCGGCTGGCGGCGCGCGCAGCGCCAGATCCGGCGCAAGTCGCAGACCGTACTGCCGACGCGCTACTTCGGCGAGTTCGAGCTGATGGTGTACACCGACGAGCTCGAGACCAGCCTCTATGTCGTGATGAAGAAGGGCGAAGTGGCGACCGAAGAGCCGGTGCTCGTGCGGCTGCATTCGCAATGCCTGACTGGCGACGTGTTCGGTTCGACCCGCTGCGACTGCGGCGAACAGCTCGAGCTGGCGATGCAGGAGATCGACCGTGAAGGACGCGGCGCGATCGTGTACATGTTCGACGAGGGCCGCGGCATCGGCCTGGCGAACAAGATCCTCGCCTATGCGCTGCAGGACCAGGGCTACGACACGGTCGAGGCGAACCACAAGCTCGGCTTCGCGGCCGACCTGCGCGACTACACCGTCGGTGCGCGCATCCTGTTCGACCTCGGCGTGCGCCGCCTGAAGCTGATGACGAATAATCCCGACAAGGTGCGCTCAGCCGAGGAGCAGGGCCTGATCGTCACCGAGCGCCGCCAGCTCGAAGTGCCGCCGCGTCCGGCCAACCGCCGGTACATGGAGACCAAGCAGACCAAGTTCGGGCACCTGCTGTCGATGGTCGGCGAAGCGCGCGATCCCGAAGGCACTCCGGGCGGGAAGTGAGTCCGGGCCGCGTCCGTCGCGACCGGATCCTGACGGAATCCTCATGTATCGAGCGGTCGTCGCGCGCCCGGCAGTGGCTATAATTTGTGCTTCTGCGCCCGGGCGCAGCTTGCGAATTGCGGACGGCCACAGCGGCCTGGAGGGATGTGGCGATGATCACCATCAAGCAGTTGCTGGCCTCGAAGTCATCCGAGCTTTTCACGATCTCGGCCGACGACACGGTGACCACGGCATTGGCGATCCTCTCGGCCCGTCGGATCGGCGCGCTGATGGTGATGGACGGTGCATCGCTGGTGGGTATCCTGTCGGAACGCGACTGTGCGCTGAAGGTGGCGCTGCCCGGCCGACGTGCCGAAGAGACGCGCGTGAGCGAGATCATGACGCGTACCGTGATCACGGTGGAACCGGCGCAGTCCCTGGAAGACTGCATGCAGCAGATGACCGAACGCGACATCCGCCATCTGCCGGTGATCGATGACGGACAGGTGGTCGGGATGGTCTCGATCGGCGACGTGGTGAAAGAGACGCTGAAGCAGCAGCGCTACCTGATCCAGCAGCTCGAGTCGTACATCCGTGGTGCGTACACGGGCGGGCTGCGCTGAGGCGAGCCGCCGCAGCAGCGGACGGTCGCGCCCGGGCCCGCCGATGGTCATGGCACGGCGGCTGGCGCATCCTTCGGCCCGCCACTGGCGGGCGAGGCGTTCCTGCCGCGCCATAGCCGGGCCATCCACTGCACCGCGTCGTCGACGTAGGTGAACACCACAGGGATCACCAGCAGCGACAGCAGCGTGCCGGTGACCAGCCCGCCGATCACCGCAATCGCCATCGGCGAGCGGAAACTCGGGTCCACGCCCATGCCGATCGCGATCGGCAGCATGCCCGCAGCCATCGCGATGGTGGTCATCACGATCGGCCGCGCGCGCTTGTGGCAGGCGTCCATCAGCGCCTCGAAGCGGCCCAGGCCGTGCTCCCTGCGCGCGATGATCGCGTAGTCGATCAGCAGGATAGAGTTCTTCGTCGTGATGCCCATCAGCATCACCAGGCCGATCAGGCTCGGCATCGAGAAACTGCTGTTGGCCGCGAGCAGCGCGACGAAGGCGCCACCGATCGACAACGGCAGCGCGGCCAGGATGGTCACCGGTTGGAAGAAATCCTTGAACAGCAGCACCAGCACGATGTAGATGCAGAGCACGCCGGTGAGCATCGCCAGGCCGAAGCTCTCGAACAGCTCGGCCATCACCTCTGCATCGCCGATGCTCGCCTGCGTTACGCCAGGTGGCAGCGCAGCCAGGCTGGGCAGCTTATCCACCGCAGCCACCACGTCGCCGAGCGGCACGTTGTTCAGTTCGATCGACAGGTTGATGTTACGCAGGCGGTCGTAGCGGTTGATGATCGCCGGGCCGCTCTCCAGGGAGAGGTTGGCGATGGCATCGATGCGCACCGGGCCGTCGCGGCCGGGCACGGTCAGCTGCGACAGCAGCGCCAGGTCCTGCCGGGCCGCATCCGGCAGCCGAACCACGATCGGCACCTGCCGCTGCGCCAGGTTCATCTTCGGCAGCGCAAGGTCGTAGTCGCCGAGGGTCGCTATGCGCAGCGTGTCGGCGATCGTGGTCGAGTCGACGCCGGCGTCGGCCGCCCGGGCAAAGTCCGGCCGCACCACGAGTTCCGGGCGGATCAGGCTTGAACTGGAAGTGACGCCGCCGATGCCCGGGATGGACCGGACGTCGCGCTCGACCTCGCGCGCCGCGGCCAGCAGCGCTGCGCCATCGTCACCAGCCAGCACCAGCACGTACTTCTCGCCGGAGCTGCCGAGGCCGACGGAGACCCGTGCGCCCGGCAGTGCCGCCAGCCGGTCGCGCAGGTCGGCCTCGATCGACTGCTTGCTGATGCCGCTGCGCTCGCGCCGCGGCGTGAGGTTGATGTTCAGCGTCGCCTTGCGCGCCTCTGCGGCGCCCGCCGGCACGAATGGATCGCCGCCGGCGCTGCCACCGCCGACTGTCGTGTAGACGGTCTTCACGTGCGTGTTGCCGGTGACCAGCATGCGCGCGCGCTCCGCCGCGGCGAACGTGTCCTCGAAGCGCGAGCCGGGTGGCAGCTCGACCTGCACCTGCGTCTGCGACAGATCGTCCGGCGGGATGAAGCCGGTGGGCAGCAGCGGGATCAGCGCGATCGAGCCGGCGAAGAACAGCGCCGCGGCGATGCTCGTCGCCAGGCGGTGGCGCACGCACCAGGCAGCCGCGCGCAGGTAGGTGCGCATCAGGCGACCTTCCGGGGGCGCTTCGTGCGGCGCGCGCAGCATGTAGGCGCGCATCAGCGCGCCGTCATTGACGTGAGCCCCGCCCGCGCGAAGCAGGTAGGCTGCCATCATCGGCGTGAGCATCCGCGCCACCAGCAGCGAGGCGAACACCGCGAGCGCGGCCGTCCAGCCGAACTGCTTGAAGAACTTGCCGGCGATGCCGCTCATGAAGGCGGTGGGCAGGAACACCGCCACCAGCGTGAAGGTGGTCGCGATCACTGCCAGGCCGATCTCGTCGGCGGCTTCCATCGCTGCCTGGTACGGGGTCTTGCCCATGCGCAGGTGGCGCATGATGTTCTCGATCTCGACGATCGCATCGTCGACCAGCACGCCGACCACCAGCGACAGGCTGAGCAGCGTGACGGTGTTGATCGTGAAGCCCAGCCACCACATGCCCAGGAAGGTCGGGATGGCCGACATCGGAAGGGCCACCGCCGAGACGAAGGTGGCGCGCCAGTCGCGCAGGAACAGCCAGACCACGATGACCGCGAGCAGGGCGCCTTCCATCAGCAGCCACATCGAGCCTTCGTAGCTGTCCTGCACGAAGTCGACGAAGTTGAATGCCTCGGTGACAGTGATGTCCGGGTGGGCTGCCTTCAGCCGTTCGATGCGTTCGCGCACGCCGCTGGCGACCGCGACCTCGCTCTCGCCTCGCGCCTTCGTCACCTCGAAGCCGACCACCGGGCGGCCGTCCAGCAGTGCGGCCGAGCGGCGCTCGCCGATCGTGTCGCTGACCTTCGCCAGCTGGTCGAGGCGTATTCGGCGCCCGCCCGCCAGCGAGATTTCGATCGCCGCCAGCTCCTCGGCCGAGCGCACCGTGGCGAGCGTGCGCACCGCCTGCTCGCCGCCGCCGAGGTCGATGCGGCCACCGGACAGTTCGCGCTGCAGCTGGCGCAGCCCGCGCGACACCTCCGCCGCCGTCGCGTCCAGGGCGATCATCCGGGTCGGGTCGAGTTCCACGCGCACCTCGCGCGCCACGCCGCCAACCCGTGCGACCCCGCCGACGCCGCGCACCGCGAGCAGGGCCTTCGAGGCCTCGTTATCAACGAACCAGGACAGTGCCTCCTCGTCCATGCGCGACGATGCGACGGTATAGGTGAGGATCGGCATGCCCGAGATATTCAGCTTCGAGATCACCGGGTCGCGCAGGTCGGCGGGCAGGTCCGCGCGTATCCGGTTCACCGCGTCGCGCGTCTCGTCGAGCGCCTCCTGCACCCGCTTCTCAAGCCGGAACTCGACGCTGATGGTGACCGCTCCGTCCTGCAGCGTCGAATAGATGTGCTTCACGCCCTGCACGCTGGCGACCGAGTTCTCGATCTTGCGCGCGACCTCGGTCTCGAGCTGGCCGGGGCCGGCGCCCGGCAGCGAGGCACTGACGATGATCGTCGGCAGTTCGATGTCCGGGAAGTTCTGGATCTTCATCGCCTTGAAGCCGACGAGCCCGGCGAGGGTGAGCAGTACGAACAGCATCACCGTCGGAATGGGGTTACGGATCGACCATGCGGATACGTTCATTTCGACGTCCCGGTCGCAGCACCCGCCTTCGCAGCCTCCCTGGCCGGCCCGTCTGCGATGCGCACCAGGTCACCGTCGGCGAGGAAGGCCACGCCACTGCGCACCACGCGCACGCCCTCGGCAAGACCGCGCAGCACCTCGATCCGGTCGCCTTCGCGCCGGCCGGTGTCGATCTTCACCTGCGCCACCCGGCCGTCGTCGCCGATGCGGTAGGCATAGGTGAAGCCTTCGCGCAGCAGCACCGCCGATTGCGGCAGGGTCAGCGCGCGGCTGGCGCCCATGTCGATCTCGCCACGCACGAACATCCCCGGCCGAAGCAGCGTCGGCGCAGGCTTGAGATCCACGTATACCAGCGCGTTGCGCGAGGTGCCGTCGACCGTCGGGCCGACCATGCGCACCCGGCCCTCCACCGTGTCGCCGGCCGGCGTCACGACCTTCACCACCTGGCCTGCGCGTACCCGGTGCAGTTGTGCGGCTGGCACCTCGCCGCGCCATTCCAGGCGGCCCTGGCGTATCAGCCGGAACAGTTCCTGCCCCGGCGCCGCGACAGCACCGACCGTGGCGGTACGCGAGGAGACGATACCGTCGTCCGGGGACTCGATGCGCGTGTGCCTGAGCCGCAGTTCCTGCGACTGCACCTGGGCGCGGGCTGCATCCACCCGTGCCTTCGCGGTTGCCTCGCCGGTCAGGAACTGGCCGACCTGCTGGCTCGAGAGGGCGCCGCTCGCCTGCACCTGGCGTGCGCGGTCGGCATTGGCCGTCGCTTCTGCAAAGGAGGCCTCGGCCTCGGCCAGCGTCGCGCGCTGCAGCGCGAGTTCCGCCTGCACCGTCTCGGCGGAGAACGCCGCGAGCAGCGTGCCGCGGCGTACGTAATCGCCGACGTTGACTCGAACCTCGGTCAACCTCAGCCCGCTCACTTCGCTGCCGATCACCGCTTCCTGCCAGGCCGCGACGTTGCCGTTCGCACCGATGCGCATCTGCAGTTCGCGCACCTCGGGCAGCACCGTCTCGACGGTCAGCGACGGGCGCTGGCCGGTTGCCTTGCCCGGCGCCTTCTCGGCGGCTTTGCCCGGTGCCACGGCCGATGCGGCAATGACGGCTGCACAGAGCGCGAGCGCGGCGCCGGCATTGCGCAGCAACCTGCTGCGCTCGGGTGAGGGCGCCGGGGTGCCGGGGACGGTGCCTGGGACGGGGAGAGGGCTGCTCATCGCGAAGCTCCGGAGGACGAGCGGACCGGTGGCGGCGGGGATTCCCAGCCGCCACCTGCCGCCCGGTAAAGGGAAATCCATGCCAGCAGGCGGTCGCGGCGCAGTTCGGCGAGCGCGGTGTCGGCCTGCACGGCGGTGCGACGCGCATCCTCGAGGTCGACCAGGTTGCCCAGGCCAGCCCGGTAGCGCACGCCGGCCGCGTCGAACGCCTGCCGGTAGCCGGCCGAGGCGACCAGGGCCGACTGCTCCCGCTCGTCTGCATCGGCCAGGCGCAGCAGCGCCTCCTCGACCTCGCGCACCGCGACGCGCACCCGCTCGCGGTAGGTGGCCTCGGCTGCGGCGTAAGCCACGCGAGCAGCTTCGACGCTCGCCGCGCGCCGGCCTGCATCGAACAACGGGATGTTCAGCGTCGGGCCGATCGACCAGGTGTTTGCGCTGACGGTCACGCCGCTGGCCTGCGCGCGCAGCGGCCCTATGTTGCCGGCGAGCGACAGGCTCGGGTAGCGCGCGGCCTCGGCCTTGCCGATGTCGGCGCTGGCGGCCGCGAGTTCGCGCTCCAGTGCGGCCAGGTCCGGTCGCTGGCGCAGGACTTCCGCCGGCAGGCGGTCCACCTGGAAGCGCTGCGGCTGCGGCAGGCGCGCGCTCGCCGGGGCAAGGCGCGTGCGCAGCACGGGCTCGTCGTGCGCGGTGAGAACGACCAGGGACTTCAGTAGCACTTCGCATTCGGTGCGCTGCCGCGCCAGCCGGTTCGCGGCATCGGCTGCGCTCGCGCGCGCCAGCGCAACGGTCGAGGGCGCCTGCAGTCCGGCGCTGCCGGTGATCGCGGTGAGCCGGGCGGTCTCGGCACGCGAACGCGCATCGTCTTCGGTGAGTTCCAGCTGGCGTTCGCAGTGGCGTAACGCGACATAGACATTGCCCACTTCGGCGGCGAGGGCGACCTGCGCATCCTGCCACTGCGCTTCCCGGGCGAGCAGGCGCGCCACCGCGCCTTCCCGGCTGCGCCCGATCGCACCGAACAGGTCGATCTCCCAGCTCGCCTGCGCCTGTGCCTGCGCCAGCGTGCGCAGGATCACCGGCCCGCCGAAGGTGATTGCGCCGCGACTCGCCGCGATGCTGGCGTCTGCGTTGGGCAGCAGCCGCGCCTGCGCCGCCGACAGGTCGCTGCGCGCCTGCGCGATGCGCAGCGCGGCCTGCGCGAGCGTGCTGCTCGCGCCCTGGGCAGAACCGATCAGTTCCGCCAGCAGCGGGTCGTCAAACTGCTGCCACCAGCCGCGCAGCAGTTCGCCGCTCGCCGCGCGCACCTCCGCCGGCGGTGCCGACGCGCCCGGCAGGGACGGCGCATCAGCTGCAGCCAGTGCCGGCTTCGGCAGCCAACGTACCTGCCAGCGCGCGGGCGCAGCGGCCTCGCTCGACGGACCCCGGTAGTCGGGGCCGACGGGGAAGGGGGCTGCGCATCCGGCCACCAGGGCCACCAGCGGCAGCAGCATCGAGCTCGACCGATACCCGCCCACCTTCATCGCGCACCCCGGCGGCGCGCAGGCCTCGGCTTTGCGGCGCGCCGCTGGCGCTCGGCTTCGATCATGGCCAGCGCGCCGTCGGCGAGCCGATCGGCGAGCGCATCGATCGCATCGGGCCCGTCCATCACTTCCGGCGCGATCGCCTGCACGATGTCCTGCGCCACGAAGAAATGGATGCCCATGCCGATGATCGCGAACACCAGCCGCTGCAGTTCCAGGTCGGCCTTGCGCAGGCCGAACTCGGCGCACAGGACGCGCAGCACGCCCTCATGCTGGGGTCTCAGTTCGTTCTCGATCATCTCGGCCCAGAGCCCGGTCGGCTCGACGATCTCGCGGAAATGCAGGCGGATCACCTGCTG
>CAMDXD010000020.1 GCA_945877995.1 Bordetella parapertussis | reverse complement strand
CCCGACGTACTCCCGCTGATCTCGCCGGAACAGTCGTGGTTCCTGCGCGAGAACCTGCGCCTGCGCCTGCTCAGCGCGCGGCATGCGCTGCTCGCGCGCGACGAGTCGGGGTTCCGCGGCGACATCGCGGCATCACGCGCCTGGGTCGCACGCTACTTCGATCCGCGTGACCCGGCGACGGTGGCCCTCGGCGAGACGCTGGACGAACTCGAGCGCGCGCAGGTACGGATCGATCTGCCGGAGATCGGCGCCAGCATCGAAGCGGTGCGCACCCTGCGCGTCAGCCGCGACCGCCGCCAGTGAAGGCGCTGGGGTGGCTATTGGCGCTCTCGCTGCTGGCGGTGCTGCTGGCTGCGGTCCTGCGCTACAGCCCGGGCTACGTGCTGATCGTGGTACCGCCGTACCGGGTCGAGCTCTCGGTCGGGCTCGCGCTGGCCGTGACCGCTGGTGCGTTCGCGCTCGGCTACCTGCTGCTGCGTGCCGGCAGCCGGCTCGCCGGCCTGCCGGGCGAGGTGCGCGAATGGCGCGCGCGCGGCCAGCGCGAGCGCGGTGCGACCGCGCTCGCGGCTGCGATGCGGGCCTACCTCGGAGGCCGCTTCGGCAAGGCGAAATCGCATGCGACCGAGGCGCTGGCCGCCGGTGCTGCACCGGCGGTGTCGGCGATGATCGCCGCGCGAGCGGCCCATGAGCTGCGCCGGCCGGAAGAGCGCGACCTGCTGGCCGGCGAAGCGGCCCGGCACGACGCCGACGATCCGACCGCACGCCTGATGGCCCAGGCTGAATGGCTGGCCGCCGAAGGGCGGCCGGAGGATGCCCTCGAAGTGCTGGGTACCCTGCCCGCACCGCATACGGCTGCGCTGCGCCTTGAGCTGGGGCTGCGAGTGCGGATCGGGCAGTGGGATACGGCCGCGCGGCTGCTCGACCGGCTGGCCGAGCGCAATGCGCTGTCTGCGGCCGATCGTGATCAGTACGAGCGCCAGGTCGCCAGCGAGGCATTGAAGATACGCTCGGCCGACCGCGACGCCACGCAGGAGGCCTGGCGCCAGCTTCCGGAGCGGTTACGCAGCGATCCGGTGGTAGCACTCACTGCGGCGCAACTGCTCGACCGGCATGGCGATGCCGCCGGCGCGCGATCGATCATCGAACGCACGCTCGAGGTCCAGTGGGATAGCGCGCTGGCACTGCAATACGCCGGAGCGGTGGCGGCTGCGCCGCTGCCGGCGGCTGGCGTGGGCCCGGCCGCCACGGCCACGGGCAATGACGACACCGCGCTGCGTATCGAGCGCTGCGAAGGCTGGCTCGCCAGCCACCCGAATGACGCCATGCTGCTGCTCAGCCTCGGACGCCTGTGCATCCGGGCCGGCCTGCTGGCCAGGGCGCAGGGCTACCTCGAGGCCAGCCTGTCGATCGAACCGACCCACTCCGCGCACCTGGCGCTGGCCGGCTTGCATCAGGCGCTCAACCACCAGGAGGCTGCAGCCAGCCACCGCGACCAGGCGCTGTCGCTCGCGTTGCGCGCGCTCGATACCGCGACTGGCGGGCGCCGCCTGGTATCTCGCTGACCGCCGCGATGTGCGTTCCCGCCGTGCAGGTGCCCGCCCAGTGAAGCGGCGGCAGCGATTGCCGGAGCCACTGCCCCCCGCGCTGGCGATGGAAGCGGCGCTGGTGGTGCTGCTCACCGAGGCTGAAGCGGCGCTGGCGGAGCTCTCGGTGGCGGGCGATCGGGCACCTGACACGCGCCTGCTGGTGCCCGCCTGCCTCGCGATCGAGGCCATGTACTCCTGTCGGTTGGCCGGTATCGATGCGCGGCTGTCGGATCTGTACCTCGCGCAGATCAGGGGCGTCGATGAACGCAGTCCGCGCGCCGTGCAGGCGGTGGCACTCTGGCGCTCGGCGTCCGCGCTGCAGCGCGGGCGCGCCCGGCTGCGCGACATGCCGTTCGACCTCGCGCTGGTAGAAGAAACCCGCCAGTGGCTCGAATCAGGCCATGACGGCAGCGACGACGCGCGGCTCGCGCCGGGCGCCCTGCCGGTGCCGGAACTACTGCCAGCTCCGTTGCGTATCGCGCTCGAGGCCTGGGAACACTTCGCCGCCGACGAACGGATCTGGATGCCGCCGCTGGTGCGCTCGGCGCTGCTGCATGCGCAGTTCGAGGCGCTGCGCCCGTTCGAGGCGGCGCACGGATCGCTGTCACGGGTGCTGGTACCGTTGTACCTCGTGTCGCGCCGGCAGTTGGCCAGCCCGCTCTGGTTCCTTTCGGCCTACTGGTATGCGCATCGGGCGCGCTACCGCGCGCGGCTGCGTACCGCGCTGGCCGAAGGTATCTGGGAGCCGTGGCTGGAGTTCTTCCTGCTCGGCGTGCGCGCCGCCGCGCGCAGTGCGCTGATCCATGCGGGCGACCTGCTGCGCCTGCGCGAGTCGCTGCACCGGGAAGCGTGCGATATCGCCAATGCGCGCGCGCTGATCGACAGCCTGCTGGTGAACCCGTACACGACGCTGCCGCACGCGAGCGCCGCGATCGGCCGCGCCCAGTCGACCGCGAGCGCGCTGATCCAGGCGCTGGTCCGCAAGGGCTGGCTGCGCGAGGTCACTGGCCGCGCACGCGGCCGCATCTACCTGATGCCGCGTATCCTGACCGCGATCGAGCGCCTGCCGCCGATGGCGTGAGTGGCGGCGCCGCTGCTCAGCCGGCGAGGATCGTTGCCGGCTCGTTCACGGTGAACGAATCGGCGAAGAATTCGTCTTCCGGCAGCCCGCACCGCGCGCTGAACTCGCGGCGGGCAGCGTCGACCATCGGCGGCGCACCGCAGGCGTAGACCTGCATGCCGGACAGGTCCGGAACATCGTCCATCACGGCCTTGTGAACGAATCCGGTACGACCGGTCCATGCGCAATCGGGCGTCGCGTCGGACAGCACCGGGACGAAACGCAAGCCGGGCAGCTCTCGCGACCA
The DNA here is from genome assembly GCA_945877995.1 of Bordetella parapertussis. GTDB lineage: Bacteria > Pseudomonadota > Gammaproteobacteria > Burkholderiales > CAIKXV01 > CAIKXV01. Next base: position 15,739 of record CAMDXD010000020.1, on the reverse strand, counting down.
CTGCTCGGGGAGCTCCGGCGCGTACATGTCCGCGCGCGTGCGGTTGCCCCAGTACAGCACCATGTCCCGCTTGACCCCGGTCTTGATGCAGTGCTCGACGATCGATTTGATCGGCGCGAAACCGGTGCCGCTCGCAAGCAGCACCATCGGCTTGTCGGAATCGCGCAGGTAGAAGCTGCCGAACGGACCCTCCAGCCGGAGGATGTCGCGTTCCTTCATCTTGTTGAATACATGGCCGGAGAACAGGCCCTGGTAGTCGCGGATGTGCAGCTGCAGGAACTCGTCGTCATGCGGCGCATTGGCCATCGAAAAGCTGCGCCGCTTGCCGTCTTTCAGCAGGAAATCGATGTATTGCCCGGCCATGAACTGCAGGCGTTCGTTCTGCGGCAGCTTCAGGAACAGCATCATCGTGCTGCCCCGGCGTTCCAACTTCGCGACTCGGCACGGCAGGATGCGGACACGTACGCCGCCGATGCCGTCCAGTTCGCGAACTTCCAGGGTCAGGTCGTCAAGGGGTTTCGCGCAGCAGAGCAGGACCTTGCCGGCTGCCTTTTCGTCGTCGGTGAGTGTCGCAGCCTGGTACGCGCCGTAGTCGACGGTGCCAGAGGCGATCTTCGCCTTGCAGCTGCCACAGGCGCCATTGCGGCAACCATAGGGCAGCTGCAGGCTGTTGCGCATGGCCGCTTCCAGCACGGTTTCGCCGGGTTCGACGGTGAAGATGTGGCCGCTGGGCTGGAGGGTGATCGTCGGGTGGGTCTGCTGGGTCATCGTGCCGGGGTATCCGCTACACTGCCTTGATGAAGCGATTATTGATCATCGGTTGCGGAGATGTCGCCCGAAGGGCACTGCCTGTTCTGAAATCGCGGTATTCGACGATTTTCGCCCTTGCGCGCAGCGAATCCAGTGCGCAGATGCTTCGTTCGATGGGCGTCGTACCGATTCAAGGCGATCTCGACCGACCGTATTCACTCCGGGTGCTGGCCGGCCTGCCCGATGATGTATTGCACAGCGCACCGCCGCCTGGAGAGGGTCGCGTCGATACACGCACCAGAGACCTGATCGCCGCGCTTTCATGCGCACAGAATCTACCACAGCGCCTTGTCTACCTGAGTACCACCGGGGTCTATGGTGACTGTGGTGGCGAAGCGGTGCCGGAGACGCGCCCGATCCGGCCTTCCAGCCCGCGCGCCGTCCGTCGAGCCGACGCGGAAGACCGGCTGCGGTCCTGGGGACGGCGCAGCCGGGTGACGGTTTCCGTGCTTCGGGTGCCTGGCATCTACGCCGCCGACCGGCTACCGCTGGCGCGCCTTCGCCAGGGAACGCCCGCGATCCGCGCCGAAGAGGATTCATTCTCGAACCATATCCATGCCGACGACCTGGCGCATATCGTCGTCCGGGCGCTGGTCGCCGGACGGCCCTCCCGTATCTGCAACACCGGCGACGACAGCGCGATGCGGATGGGCGACTACTTCGATCTGGTCGCCGATCAGTTCGGATTGACGCGTCCGCGGCGGATCAGCCGCGCGCAGGCGGAGGCAGAGCTCTCGGCACCGCTGCTGTCGTTCATGCGCGAGTCCCGGCAATTGACGAACGGCCGCCTGAAACGGGAACTGCGGATCGGTCTTCGCTATCCTACGGTGCATGCGGGCGTGGCAGAGGCTGCGCGGGCGGCCGGGATCGTCCCGCGCGCCGCGGCCTGAGCGGGGGCATCGATGGGCGGAGCCGACATGTTGCTGGTGATGACGACGATGCCCGATGCGCCGGCTGCATCCGTACGACCTGCCGGAGATCGTAGCCATTCCCGTGACGCATGCGCTGCCCGGTTATCTCCAATGGGTCGTTTCGGAGACGATCGATGCAGATGACGACTGTCAAACCGAAGTAATAGCGCAAGCAGGTCATCGATGAATCCCGTTTTCCGTCGCCGCGCGCTCCTCGGGGTGACCGCAATCGCCGCAGCAGGTGCCGGGATGGCCGGAGGTCTGTTCGCGTTGCGCCACTGGCGCGATGGCTACGGCCGCGATGTCCCGGGCATGGCCGAGGCGGCTGCGGCTTTCTTTGCGACCACCCTGCCGGATCCGGCCGGCACGCCGCAGGCGTTTTCCCAGTGGAAAGGGCAGGTGATCGTCGCGAATTTCTGGGCGACCTGGTGCGTCCCGTGCCGCGAGGAGATGCCACACTTCGTGAAGATGCAAGACCGCTATGGTAAGCAGGGACTTACTTTTGTCGGTATTGCCATCGACAAACCGGAGCGGGTCAGCCGCTTCGCGGGCGAGATCGGGGTCAACTATCCGCTGCTGGTCGGCGACATGTCGATGTTCGAACTTGCGCGCCAGGCGGGAAATCCGGGCGATTTGCTGCCATATACGGTCGTATTCGACCGCACCGGGAAGATCGTCGCCAGACGGACTGGCATCTACACGGAAGCCACGCTCGCGCCGATCATCGAAAAGCTGCTGTAGTCAGGGAATCCCCGCAGATCGCGGGAAAACTGGACAGATCCCGCCACCGGAGGCACACTGCGCGCCCATGACCCAGCCCGCGTCGTCTGCCGCGTCCCGCGCGTCGTCCGCATACCGTCCGGCACGGGGCGGCGTATCGCCGCTGCACGTGAAATCGGTACTCGTCGTGCACGGCCCCAACCTGAACCTGCTCGGTACCCGCGAGCCCGCTGTGTACGGCCGGACCACGCTGGCGGAAATCGACCGCTCGCTGGTCGATCGCGGCCACACGGCCGGCGTGCAGGTAGCCACGTTCCAGAGCAACCATGAAGGCGAACTGGTCGATCGTATCCAGCAGGCGGGCCGCGACCGGGTCCATTACATCCTGATCAACGCGGGTGCCTATACGCACACCAGCGTCGCGCTGCGCGATGCGCTGTCGGGGGTGGCGATCCCGTTCATCGAAGTCCACCTGTCCAACGTGTTCGCCCGCGAGGCGTTCCGCCACCACTCGTACCTCAGCGACATCGCCGTCGGAGTGATCACCGGGCTCGGCGCGGGCAGCTACCGCGCAGCACTCGATCACGCGATCGCGACGCTGATTCCAGAAGAATAAAGGGGTAAGCCGGATGGACCTGCGCAAGCTCAAGAAGCTGATCGACCTGGTCGAGGAGTCCGGCATCGCTGAACTCGAGATCACCGAGGGTGAAGAGAAGGTACGCATCGCACGTACGCTGCCCGGTACACAGCCGATCGTCATGCAGCAGCCGCAGCAGATCGTCGCCGCGCCGGCGCCGGTGGCGGCCCAGGCTGCGCCGGTGGCCGCCGCGCCGGCTGCTGCACCGGACGGGCATGTGGTGAAGTCGCCGATGGTCGGCACCTTCTATCGGTCGAACTCGCCCGGTGGCAAGGCTTTCATCGACGTCGGCCAGTCGGTCGCGGCTGGCGAGACCCTCTGCATCATCGAGGCGATGAAGCTGATGAACGAGATCGAGTCCGATGCTGCCGGCACGATCAAGGCCATCCTGGTCGAGAACGGCCAGCCGGTGGAGTACGGCGAGCCGTTGTTCGTGATCGGGTAGCCGGACATGTTCGAAAAGATCCTGATCGCCAACCGGGGCGAGATCGCACTGCGCATCCAGCGCGCCTGCCGGGAACTCGGCGTGAAGACCGTGGCGGTGCATTCCGAAGCCGATTCCGACGCCAAGTACGTGCGTCTGGCCGACGAGTCGGTGTGCATCGGTCCGGCCTCGCCCACCCATTCCTACCTGAACATCCCGGCGATCATCAGCGCGGCCGAAGTGACCGACGCCGAAGCGATCCACCCCGGCTACGGCTTCCTGTCCGAGAACGCCGATTTCGCCGAGCGGGTCGAACAGAGCGGTTTCGTGTTCGTCGGGCCACGGCCCGAGACCATCCGGCTGATGGGCGACAAGGTGAACGCGAAGGCCGCGATGAAGAAGGCCGGCGTGCCGCTGGTGCCGGGATCCGAGGGGGCGCTGCCCGAGGACGGTGTCGAGATCGTGAAGATCGCGCGGTCGGTCGGCTACCCGGTGATCATCAAGGCGGCGGGGGGCGGCGGTGGCCGCGGGATGCGCGTGGTGCATACTGAGGCGGCGTTGCTCAACGCCGTGACGATGACCCGCTCGGAGGCGAAGGCGGCCTTCGGCCAGGCCGATGTCTACCTCGAGAAGTTCCTGGAAGACCCGCGCCATGTCGAGGTGCAGGTGCTGTCCGACGAGCACGGCAACTCGGTGCACCTGGGCGACCGCGACTGCTCGATGCAGCGCCGGCACCAGAAGATCGTCGAGGAAGCGCCGGCACCGCTGATCAGCGACCGGGTCAGGGCGCGCATCTTCGACCGCTGCATCGAGGCCTGCAAGCGCATCCGCTACCGCGGCGCGGGCACGTTCGAGTTCCTGTACCAGGGCGGCCAGTTCTATTTCATCGAGATGAATACGCGGGTGCAGGTCGAGCATCCGGTGTCCGAGATGATCACCGGCGTGGACATCGTGCAGATGCAGATCCGCATCGCCGCCGGTGAACGGATGGCCCTGCGCCAGCGCGACATCGTGCCGAAGGGGCACGCGATCGAGTGCAGGATCAACGCCGAGGATCCCTACAGTTTCGTGCCTTCGCCCGGGCGCATCACCTTCTACCATCCGCCGGGCGGGCCGGGCATTCGCGTCGATTCCCATGTGTACAACAACTACGTGGTCCCGCCACACTACGACTCGCTGATCGGCAAGCTGATTGCCTACGGCGATACGCGTGACCAGGCGATCGCGCGGATGCGCAGCGCGCTCTCCGAGATGGTGGTCGACGGTATCCGGACGAACCTGCCGCTGCACCGCGACCTGATGGTCGATGCCCGTTTCATGCAGGGCGGCTCGAACATCCATTACCTCGAAGAAAAGGTTGGCAAGCATCGCAAGGGCGAAGCCGCCTGACCGGGCCCTTGCCATGCCGCTGACCGCCGTCACCTTCGAAGTCACGCCCGGGCAGGCCGATCTGCTCGGTGATGCGCTGCTGGAGGCCGGGGCCCTCGCGATCGATGTCGGCGATGCGCTGGCCGGCACGCCCGATGAGCAGGCGGTGTTCGACGAGCCCGGCGAATGGAACGAGCCGTTGCGGCCGATCCGCTGGCAGCGCGCGCGGCTCGCCGCACTGTTCGAGGATGCGGCGCAGGCCGAGGCGCTCGTCGGGCCGGCGCTCGCCGAATGCGCGATCGATCCTTCGGCGATGAGCGGCACGCGCACGGTGGCGGATGCCGACTGGGTCGCGCTCACCCAGCGCGAGTTCGAGCCGATCCGCATCACAGACCGGCTGTGGATCGTGCCGACCTGGCACCAGCCGCCCGACCCTGCCGCGATCAACCTGGTGATCGACCCGGGGCGTGCGTTTGGCTCCGGAAGCCACCCCACCACCCGGCTGTGCCTCGAATGGCTGGCCGCGACCCTGCGTGGTGGCGAATCGGTGCTGGACTACGGATGCGGTTCGGGCGTGCTCGCGATCGGCGCGGCCAGGCTCGGTGCCGCGAAGGTCAGTGGCATCGACATCGATCCCGAGGCGGTGACCACCGCCGCGGCCAATGCGATCGCCAACGGCATCCACGGTGCGACATTCTGCCTGCCCGACGATGCCGGCGATGCGGCGGGATACGACCTGGTGGTCGCCAACATTCTCGCCAGGCCTTTGATGGCGCTGGCGCCGCTGCTCGCGGCACAGGTCCGGCCGGGCGGCATGATCGCACTGGCCGGCCTGCTGGACAGCCAGGCGGAGCAGATCGCCGCGGTCTATGCGCCCGGTTGCGAACTCAGGACGGTGCGCACCCTGGACGGCTGGGCGCTGCTCGCCGGCATGCGCGTGCGCTGAGGACGACCCATGGCACTGGTCACGCGCTGCTCGAACCCGGCCTGCCTGACAATGTTCCGCGTCTCTCCGGCGCAGCTGCAGGCGTCTGGCGGGCAGGTGCGTTGCGGCAGCTGCGGCACGATATTCGATGCCTTTCCCTCGTTGACCACGGTCGCCGATTCGGCACTGAAGGCCTCCGAACCCGGGCTGGTCCAGGACGCCACCCGAGCGCCGGATACCCTGGCCGAGGGCGGTACCCTGCGCGACGCGCCTGGTGGCGAGCGCGTCGCCGAGTGGGCGCCCGATGTGCCAGCCCCGCGGGTAGACGCAGGGTCGTCGAACGAACCGATGGTGGTCGACCACCTGCAGGATCTTCCCGAAGCAGGGTCGCTGCCGGCGGGCGCAGCAACGGCCGATATGCCGCCCGGCACGGCGGATGCACAGCCGCCACCGCCACCGCCACCGCCACCGCCACCGCCACCTCCACCGCCACCGCCACCGCAGCCGCCACCGCAGCCCTCCGGCGACATCGCCCACCCGGCGCCGCGGTTCGCGCCGGAGCTGACCGACTATTCGATCACTCCGGCACCACCGCCGGGCACGACGTCCGCAGCCAGCCGCATGCGCGTGGTCGGCATCACCGTCGCTCTCCTGCTGGCCGTGGCGGCGGCTGTGCTGCTGCTGGCGGGCGACCGCCTGCCGACACCCCTGGCCGGGCTCGTCGCGAGCGTGTCGCCGGCGACGCTGCTGCGCGAATACCCGGTCGCCCTCGCGGCGGCCCTGCTCGGCCTGTTGTGCGTCGTGCTGCGACGCTACCGTGCGACCTGGATCGTCGCGTCCATCCTGCTGGCCGCGCTGCTGGGCGGGCAGGTCGTGTATGCGTATCGCACGCAGATCGCCGCGCACTACCCGGCCAGCCGGGCCCTGCTGGAGAATCTCTGCCGGATCGCCCGCTGCGAGGTCGGCCTGCCGAAGACCGCTGAACAGCTGGTGATCGAAAGTTCGGACCTGCAGGCGGTGGACGCGGCGAAACCGCACCTTATCCAGCTCGCCGCCTCGGTGCGCAACCAGGCTGCGATCGATGTCGCTTTCCCGGCGATCGAAGTCACGCTGACCGATGCACAGGATCGTCCGCTGGCGCGAAGGGTCCTGCTTCCCGACCAGTACCTGGCCGGCGGCAATCCGGCGCGCAAGGGGCTGCGTGCCGGCGATGAGTTCTCCATACGCCTGACGCTGGACACCACCGAGCTGCGCCCAGTCGGCTACCGGCTGTATCTCTTCTATCCGTGACCGACCGCGCGGCGGCGGCCCCCGTGCAAGAGGTTGCAGGCTTCGGCTGGGTCGGCAGCCTGTGGCGCGGCCTCGCGCCGCTGCTGCGCCCGCATCGTGGACAGCTCGCGACGATCGGGCTGCTGATGGCGTTGGAACTCGGGCTGCAGCTGGGCCAGCGCAAGGCGTTCGGCACGCTCGTCGATGACGCGCTGCTTAAGGCCGATGGCGGGCTGGTCGTACTGATCCTGGTGCTGCTGCTGGTGGCGGCCGTCGTCTCTGGCGGCGCTGCGCTGCTGCACGAGTACCTCCAGGCGAAGTTGTGCGCATCGGTACCGGGCGAGGTACGGGCGCGTCTGTTCGAACACACCCAGCGCCTCCCGCTGTCCAGGCTGCGCACGTCGACGCATGGCGACCTGATCACGCGCATCACCAGCGATGCCGGCAGCGTCGAGCCCGCGCTCTGGTCGCTCGGCTACGTGGCGACGGCAGCCTGCGGTGTCGTGCTCGCACTCGCGCTGCTGCTGTGGAGCGACTGGCGCCTCGCGCTCGCCGGCATCGTCCTGCTGCCGCTGGCGCTGATCGGTCCGCGCTCCCTCACCCCGCTGGCCGCGCGCGAGAGCTATGCGGCGAAGACCGCGGTCGGCGCGCTGGCCACGCACCTGCAGGAGAACCTCGCGAACCAGATCGTGCTGCGCGTGTTCGGCCTGCACGCACTCGCAGCGCAGCGGTTCGGTACGCACAACCAGCGCATCATCGGCGCGTCGTTGCGCTACAACGTGTTCAGCTACTTCAGCCATCGCGTGCCATGGATCGCGATCGAACTGATCGACCTGGTGGTGCTGGCGCTCGGTTGCTGGATGGTCGTGCGCGGCGACATGACGCCGGGCGGGCTGATCGCGTTCTACCTGCTGTTCTCGAGCCTCGCCGCCCACACCTACTCGCTCACCGCCGCGATGCCGGGGCTGATCGGTGCATCGGCCGGCATGCGCCGCATCACGGAGCTGCTCGAGATGCCGGCCGGGCCTGCGCTGCCGGGTGCCGCGATCGTGCCCCGCGGCACGGAGGAAGGCACCCTGCGCACCGCAAGCCTCCAACAGCCACCCGCGATGGCCTTCGAGCAGGTGAGCTTCCGCTATGCCGTCGATGCGACCGCCGATGACGCGCCCGCGCCGGCCGACCAGCTCGGCGATGCGTCGTTCGGGATCGCGGCTGGGCGCATGACCGCGTTCGTCGGTGCGAGCGGCTCCGGCAAGAGCACCGCCCTGCAGTTGCTGCTCGGCCTGCAGCAACCCCGCGCCGGCCGTGTGCTGGTCGACGGTCTGGACCTCGCGCAGGCGGACCTGCAGGCCTACTGGTCCGGGGTCAGCGCGGTGTTCCAGGACAGCCTGCTGTTCCACGCGTCGATCGCGGAGAACATCCGGGCGGGACGGCTCGATGCAACCGACGCGCAGGTCGCAGCGGCGGCGCGGGCCGCCGGCATCGCGTCCTGGGTCGATTCCCTGCCAGAGGGTTACGGCACGCTGGTGGCGGGCGACACCTGCTCGGGCGGACAGCGCCAGCGCATCGCGATCGCGCGCGCGCTGGTGCGCGAACCCGTGCTCCTGGTCCTCGACGAACCGACCAGCGCGCTCGACCCGGCCACCGGGCGTGCCGTCATGCAGACGCTGCTCGATGTCTCGGGCGGGCGCACGTCCGTGCTGGTCACCCACCAGCTGCGCGATGCCGCGCGCGCCGACCATGTCGTCGTGTTCGATCGTGCCCGCGTCGTCGAGGCCGGCACCCATGCGCAGCTGCTGGCACTGGGCGGCGTGTATGCGGGGCTGTGGGCGCAGCAGGAACAGCGGGCACTGCCGGCGTGACTAGCGGCCCATCCGTGCCGTCGGAGCTTTTAGAAGGATGCGTTCGACCCCGACCGAATCCGACGCATCCGAGAACGTGATGTCGCCTTCCTGGACCAGGCATTGCAACTGCATCGAGCGCCTGGCCAGGGCAGCGAGGGGCAGGCTGGTCACCTGGGGAATGTGCCATACGGTCAGTCGATCGACCTGCGCACAGTGCTGCGACGCGCCGGCCCACCAGAGATCGGCGCCGCGCCCGTAGGCATACGCGATCACCGCCGCGCTGCGCCCGGCCGCCTTGCGCAGCAGCTTCGGGTCTGGCAGCCCGACCTCGATCCACAGCCGGATCGAGCCGGTGAGATCCCTGATCCACAGCGAAGGCTCGTCCTGGGCGCTCACGTCACCGGCGAATGAAAGCGCCGGATCGGCATTGAGCGCGAACGCCAGCACGCGCATCATCATGCGCTCGTCGGTCTCCGAGGGGTGGCGGGCCAGCGTCAGCGCGTGGGTCTCGTAATAGTGGCGGTCGAGGTCGCTGACCTGCAGTTCTGCCTTGAACACCGTGGACTTCAGGGCCATGCACCCGCCGATACGCAAATGAAATCAGGATTGAGGAAGCTACGACCATGGCGATGAAACCCGCAGGCCTTGCCCGACTCAAGGGCACGAAGATTATGGGGCAGATGAAGCAGGAGCGTGCTGCCGGCAAGCCGGGCGCTGCGCCCGCCGTCGACCGGCGGGCGCAGCGCAGGCTGGACAACGCGGCCGGGCTGGTGCCGTTCGCGGTCAAGCTCGACCAGCGCCTGGTCGTCCAGGTCACGGCACTCGCTGCCTCGCGCGGACTGTCGATGACCGAGGTCGTGGATGAACTGCTGCGCAGGGGGCTGGGCATTCCGCCGGACTGACCGGCCGGCGCACTTGCGGCAGTGGGCACGCGACTGGCTGGTCGAGCACCACGCCTACATCCGGGAGCACGGACAGGACATGCCTGGCATCCGCGAATGGAAGTGGTCGGCGCCAGCGATCACTTCACCTTGACGCTGTCCCTGCGCACACGTCGCCTGCCCCACAAGTTCATTCCGGCAGGATCTTTGCCGCCGCCGCCGCCCTGGCCCATTTTTCCGTCTCCGACCTCAGCCTGGCCGTGAATTGCGCCGGCGTGGACGGGATGGTGTTCAGGCCCTGCGCTTCCATTCGCCGCTGCAGGGTCGCGGAGTTCAGTTGCGCGACGGTTTCCGCGTTCAACCGATCCACGATCGCGCGTGGCGTCGCCGCCGGTGCCATCAGTCCGTACCAGGTCGTGTAGTCGAATCCGGGGATGCCGGCTTCGTCCAGCGTGGGCACATCCGGCAGCAGACTCACCCGCTTGATCGGCGTCACCCCGAGCGCACGCAACCGGCCGGATTTCACGTGCGGCAGCGCTGGAGCCAAGGTCGACATGTACACGGTGATCTCGTTACCCATCAGTGCGGTCAGTGCAGGCCCACCCCCTTTGTAGGGTACGTGAATCATGCTGCCCTCCATGGATACCAGCATCAGCTCGGTCGCCAGATGGATGCCCGAGCCGATGCCGGCCGAACCGAAGCTCAGCTTGCCGGGATTGGCCCGCACCTGGGCGATCAACTCCTTGAGGTTTCGCGCAGGCAGCGCAGGCTGGACCAGCAGGATATTGGGCTGCTCGGCGACCAGGGACACCGCAGCGAGATCGCGAAGCGTGTCGTAGGGCAGTTTCTTGTAGAGCGCGGGATTGACGGCCAGGCTGATGCTGCCCAGCAGCACCGTATAGCCGTCGGGCGTCGCCTTCGCGACGATGTCCGTGCCCAGCACACTCCCGGCACCGGGGCGGTTGTCCGCCACGAGGGTGGTGCCCAGTGCCGGCGCGAGGCTTTCCGAGAGAACCCGCGCGACGACATCGGGCCCACCTCCGCTCGCGAATGGCACGATCATGCGGATCGCGCGATTGGGATAATTGCCCTGCGCGAATGCCGGCAAAGGCACCGATGCAAGCGCCCCGACCGCGACTGAGGCACAGACGATTCGATCGATAGCACGCATGGCAGCCTCCCGAGCCTTCGATGAAAATCAGCGTCCTGTTTCGTTATGGAAGTGGCCGGGCTCCGGCCGTTACTCGAGCTTGATGCCGCCCTTGCGCACGACCTCGGCCCACTTCGCGACCTCGGTCTTCATCCACGCCGACAATTGTTCGGGCTTCATCGTGGATACCTCGGCACCCTGTCGGCCGAGGTACTCGCGCATCTCGGAGACGTTCAGGATGCGTGCGATGTCCGTGGACAAACGGTCGAGCGCGGCGCGCGGGCTCGCCGACGCGGCCAGGATGCCCTGCCACGAGCCGGTCTCGAAGCCGGACACGCCCGACTCCGACACGGTGGGCACGTCGGGCAGCGTCGGATAGCGCTTCGCGCCGGACACCGCCACCAGTCGCAAACGTCCGCTCTTCACGTACGGATAGGTCGCGAGCATGCCGTTGAAGGTGAGGTCGGCATGGCCGCCCGCGACGTCGATCAGCGCTGCGGCGCCGCCCTTGTACGGGATGAACGCCCACTTGAGCCCGGTCACCTGCGCGAACGCGACACCGGCCAGGTGCGGCGGCCCGCCGACCCCGGAGGTCGCGAAGTTGAGCTGCCCGGGGCGGGTGCGTGCAAGCGCGATCAGTTCCTTCACCGTCTTCACTGGCACCGATGGATGCACGACCAGCAGGTGCGGCGAGTAGGCGACCATGGTCACGCCAGCGAGGTCGCGCACCGGATCGTATGACTGCTTGTACACGGAAGGATTGATTGCGATCGCGCCCAGGTCGGCGAGCAGCAGCGTCTGGCCGTCGGGTGTGGCACGCGCGACGACCTCCGCGCCGACGTTGCCATTGGCGCCGGCTCGGTTCTCGACGAGTACGGGCTGACCGAGCGACTCCGACAGCTTCGGTGCGATCTGTCGCGCGAGGATGTCGGAGGTGCCGCCTGCGGCGAAGGGTACGATGAAGCGCACCGGTCCGGTCGGGAACGACTGTGCGGACGCCGTGATGCCCGTGCCGGCCGAAGCGGCGAAGGTGGCTGCAAGCGCGACGCGCGCGCATCGGTCGATGGACATGCGTGGTTCCTCCGGTGGAAGGCCGTGTCGCGGCCTATTCGATCGAGAGCTTCGCTGCCGCTATCGCAGCCTTGAAACGGTTCCATTCGTCGCGGATCAGCGCGGCGAACTCCGCTGGCGTCGAACTGGCGGGGTCGGCGCCAGCACGCAGCATCAGCTCCTGCGTCTCCGGCTGCTTCATCGCGGTGACCACGGTCGTGTAGAGCCGATCGGTGATCGGCCGCGGCGTGCCGCGCGGTGCCATCAGCCCGACCCAGCCGGTCGACTGGAAGCCGGGCAGCGCGGACTCGGCCATGGTCGGCAGGTCGGGCGTCTGGGTGGTGCGCTTCGGTCCCGCCGTCGCCAGGCCGCGCAGCTGCCCCGAGCGGATGAATGGCAGCGTCGCCGCCAGCGGGGTCAGCGTGAACTGGGCCTCGTTGGTCACGGTTGCGGTGACCGATGCACCGCCGCCCTTGTACGGCACGTGGATCGCGTCGGTTCCGCTTGCCAGCAGGAACTGCACGCCGGCGAGGTGGCTCTGCGAACCCGCGCCGGCCGAGGCCATGTTGAGCCGGCCGGGCGAAGCCTTGAGCAGGCCGACCAGCTCCTTCGTGCTCTTCGCCGCCACCGAAGGATGCACGACCAGCACGTTCTGCGTGATCGCGAACAGCGACACCGGCACGAGGTCGGCGAACGGGTCGAACGAGAGCTTCTTCTGCAGCAGCGGCGCGATCACCTGGGTGGCGGTCGCGGTGCCGAGCAGCGTGTAGCCGTCGGGTACTGCACGTGCGGCGATTTCCATGCCGATGATCCCGCCGGCGCCCGGCCGGTTGTCGACGACCACCTGCTGGCCGAGCAGGTCGGCCATGCGCATCGCCAGCACCCGGCTTATCGTGTCGTTCGACGAGCCCGCGCCCTGCGGCACGATCATGCGCACCGGCCGCTGCGGCCACCCCGACTGCGCGGATGCCTCGGCTGCGGCGGCGAACGCGACCAGCGCCGCTCCGATGCACGCGATCGTGCGGGCAACGTGCGCCTGCGCGCCGATGCCGGTCTGTCGGCCCATCTGTTTCCTCCTGTTTTGCGCCGCAACGCCTGCGCGCGTTGCGCGGCCGTTGTCATTGGTCTAACGTGATCACGTTATCACACAGCTCGAGGATATCCATGGCGCGCCTTTCCTATGTCGATCCAGACACCATCACCGACCCGCAGATCCGCGACTGGTACGACAAGGCCGTGAAGGCCGGCCATCCAGGGCCGGAGAACCAGGCGATCCGCGCGCACCAGCCCGACGTGATGCGTTCGTTCACGCTCACGCGCGAGATGCTGTTCGACGGCGATGCAGGGCTGCTCGAACGAGACCTGAAGGAGCTCACCCGCGCCTATGTCGCGTTCACCGTCGAATGCGCGTACTGAAGCAACCAGGGAACCGCGCGGTCCGCGCGGGACGCGAACAGCCGCATGGCCGAACTCATGGCCTACGAGAAATCCGCCCGCTTCACCGAGCGCGAGAAGATCGCGCTGCGCTATGCGGACGCGATCATGTACGACCCTGCCCAGGCCGACGATGCGCTCTGGGCTTCATTGAAGGCGGAGTTCACCGAGCCTGAACTGGTCGAGCTCGGCTACTGGATCGGCTTCACCTTCGGCGGGCAGCGCTGGCTGAAGACGCTGTCGGCGAAGCAGGGGGAACTGGCGGCGTTCCTGGAGAGCCGGCCGGGGAAGGCGGGCTGAGCGGCGGGTTCAGTCGACCTTCGCACCCGCCTGCCGGATCACCTTCGTCCACTTGGCGATTTCTGCTGCCACGAACTTGCGCATCTCTTCCGGACTGGTTGGCCAGGGATCGAGTCCCTGGCTGACCAGACGCTCGCGGATGTCCGGCATTGCGAGCGCAGCGGCGACATCGGTGTTGATCTTCGTGATTCGTTCCTTTGCCATCCCCGCAGGTCCGACAAAGCCGTACCAGCCGGTTGCCTCGAAACCGGGCACGCCCGACTCGGCGATGGTCGGCAGGTCGGGCTGCGAGGCCGCGCGCCGACCGCTGGTGACTGCGATCATGCGCAGTTTTCCTGCCTTCACGAAGGGCAGCACCGCCGGCATGCTGCTGAACGACAACTGCACCTGGCCCCCCACCAGGTCTGCCGTCGCCGGTGCTGCTCCCTTGTAGGGAATGTGGAGGAGTTTCGCGCCGGTCGCCATGCGCAGCATCTCGCCAGTGAGATGGCCGACGCTTCCGTTGCCGGGCGAAGCGAACGCGAAGCCGTTGGGGGCCTTGATCGATGCGGCAATCAGCTCCTTCATGTTGCTGGCCTGGACCGACGGATGGATGACCACTGCATTGGGCACGCTGACGGCGAGGGTGACATGGCTGAAGTCCTTCAGCGGGTCGTAGGGCATCCGCTCGCCGAACAAGCCGGCGTTGATCGCGAGTTCGCCCGCAGAACCCAGCAGGAGGGTGTAGCCATCGGTGTTCGCCCGCACCACCATTTCACCGGCGAGGTTGCCGGCCGCACCGGGCCGGTTGTCGATGACGATCTGCTGTGCCCAGGCATCGGCGAGCCGCAGCGCGATGGTACGAGCGGTGACGTCCACGCCACCGCCGGGCGCCCAGCCAACGAGCAGCCGTACGGGCCGCGCCGGCCATGCCTGCGCATCGGCAGGCGCAGCGATCGGGACGGTCGCAGTGGCAGCGAGGATCAGCGCAGCGCGAAAGTGCAAAGTGGCACGAGGCATGACGGGCTCCAGGGATGGATTCGCTGTCTGCAGAAAGTTGCGATCCAGATTTACAAGGTCGGCATGGTTGCGTCAATATGGACGATCCACTCAGCGCTGCATGATCATGGCAACCATCCAGGTAATCGAAACTTCGACGATCGCCGGCACCGGCATCGAGCACGCGGCCTGCATCAGGGCCGGAGACTGGTTGTTCCTCACAGGCATCGAGGCGATCGACTACGGCAGCGGGCTGATTCCAGGCGTCACACCGAGCGCGGGCCTGCCCCATCATGGACGACCGAAACACCGGCGCGAAGCGGCGGCGATCTTTGATCGGATGAGGCGGCTGCTCGAGGCTGGCGGTAGTTCATTGTCGAACGCCGCGCGGGTTGACCAGTACTACACGACATGGAAGGCAGTCGACAGCTATCACCATGAGCGCGTCGCAGGCTTCGGCCAGCATATCCCGCCGAGCACTTCCATCGTGATGGACGGGCTGGCCTGCATGCAAGCGGAAATCTCCGTGCAGTTGATCGCAGTGAGCAACGGCTCGCCACTGTCTCCGCAGCGTGTGTCCACCGCGCGGCTGGGCGCACCCGCGTGGTCGGGCTTCGCGCCTGCGGTATCGTGCGGGGACTTCGTGTTCATCGCCGGTCAGATGGCCCGGGCCACGGATGGTTCGCATGACCCGCGCGCACACGTATCGCCGCATTCACTGTGGGGCGGCTACGAGATCCGCAGGCAGGCCGAGCACATCATCCGGGAAAGCCTGCTCCCTGCGCTGGAGGCCGCCGGTTCGTCGATGGCGAACGCACTGAAGGCGCAGGCCTATGTCCGGCATGTCGAAGATATCCCGCACCTGATGGACGTGTGGAACGCGCACTTCGGATCCAGGCAGGTCGCGCTGACCGTCGTGCCCGCGCTGGAGTTCGGGCACGTCAGCGCGAACCTCGAGATCAACCTGGTCGCACTGCGCGACGACGGCACGATCCGCAAGGAGGTGATCGACGCGCCCGTGCCGTCGGCCTGCTGCTT
>CAMDXD010000019.1 GCA_945877995.1 Bordetella parapertussis | reverse complement strand
GCATCGGCCTGATCGCGACCGAAGGGTTCCGCGACACGCTCGAGATCGGCCGCCAGAACCGGCACTCGGTGTACAGCGTGCTGCTCAAGCCGGAGACGCCGGTGTTCCTCGCGCCCGGCGCGTTCCGGCGGGAAGTGGCCGGGCGCCTGTGCGCCGACGGAACGGAGCTGGTGCCGCTGGACGAGGCAGCGGTGCGCCGTGAAGCCGATGCGCTGGTGGCGGCTGGCGTGCGCGCGATCGCGGTGTGCTTCCTCTACTCGTACCTGAACCCGGCCCATGAACTGCGCGCGGCCGAGATCATCCGCGCCGCGCATCCGACGCTGATGGTGTCGCTGTCCTGCGAGGTCGATCCGGCGTTCCGCGAATACGAGCGCACCTGCATCACGGCCTTCGATGCCTACCTGAAGCCGGTGATCGACCGCTACCTCGAGGACATGGAGCGCGACCTGGAATTGAACGGGGTGGGCTCCAGGCTGCAGATCATGCAGTCGCGCGGCGGCGTGGCCTCGTCGCGCATCGCGCGGCGCCGGCCTGTGCGCCTGTTCCTGTCGGGTCCGGCCGCCGGCGTGATCGGCGGCAGCATGGCAGGCTCGAACGCAGGCTTCGAGGACGTGATCACGATCGACATCGGAGGCACCAGCGCCGACATCGCGCTGGTCAGCGGTGGGCGGCCGATGATCGCCGCCGAGGGCATGCTCGACGGCTATGCGGTACGGGTGCCGATGGTGGACGTCAACGCGATCGGCGCCGGTGGCGGCAGCATCGCCTGGCTCGACGGCGCGAAGTCGCTGCGCGTCGGGCCGGCCTCCGCCGGCTCGGAGCCTGGGCCTGCCTGCTACGGCCGCGGCGGCGAGCAGCCGACGGTGACCGATGCCTCGATCGTGCTCGGCTACCTCGACCCTTCGTATTTCGCCGGCGGCTCGCTGCACCTGCAGCCGGAGCTGTCGCGGCAGGCGATCGAACGGGCGATCGCGATCCCGCTGGGTCTCACGGTCGAGCAGGCCGCACTCGGCATCCACCGCGTCGTCAACGCGAACATGGCCGAAGGCATCCGGTTCGTGTCGGTCAAGCGCGGCATCGATCCCCGGCGCTTCGGGCTGGTGCCGCTAGGCGGCGGCGGACCGGTGCATGCCACCGCGCTCGCACGCGACCTGGGCATGCGCACGGTGATCGTGCCGTTGCACCCCGGCGTGCTGTCGGCCTCGGGACTGCTGGCCGCACCGGTCGAGCACGAGGCGGCGCTGGCCTTCCACTGCGGACTGGAGCACGCGCGCCCCGAGGACCTCGCGCGCGAATTCGCCCAGCTCGACCGGCAGTGCTCGGCGCTGATGCAGGTCGAGAACATCGATCCGGACCGGGTCGAGGTGCGCTACTTCGCCGATGTCTGCTATGTCGGGCAGTCGCACCATATCGAGGTGCCGGTGTCGATGCAGGCCGCGCCCGGCGAGCCGGCCGACGTCATCGAGCGGATCCGCGCAGGCTTCCATGCGGCGCACGACCGGATCTATGGCCACAGCGCCGGCGGGCCGATGACCTTCGTCAACCTGCGCACCGTGCACCAGGCGCATGCCGCCGGCGAACGTCCGCTGGAGGGAACCTACCGCCCGGCGCCTGGCGACGCGCGCAAGGGCACTCGGCCGATCATGACCGAGCGGTCGAACGGCTTCGTGCAGGCGGGCGTCTACGAGCGCAACCGGATCCGCCCGGGTACGACGATCGAGGGCCCGGCGATCATCGAACAGGCGGACACCACGACGGTGATCGAACCCGGCTGGACCGCCCGGGTCGATGCGGCAGGCAACCTCGTGATGACCCATGGCGTGGGGCAGGGGCAAGGGCAAGGGCAGGAACAGGCGCAGCAACGGCCACAGGGGGATCCGGCATGAACCGGGAACAGCGTGCGGCAGTCGTCGATCCGATCACCACCGAGGTGATCCGCAACAAGCTCGAGGGCATCGCCAACGAGATGGAGCTCACGCTGCTGAAGAGCTCGTTCTCGCCGATCGTGAAGGAGGGGCTCGATACCTCGGCCAGCCTGTTCACGATCGGGGCCGAGACGCTGGCCCAGGCCTGTGCGATCCCGGTGCACCTGGCCACGCTGATCCCGACCATCCGCAGCATGATCGCGCGCTTCCCGCTGGACACGATGAAGGAAGGCGACGCGTTCATCCTGAACGACCCGTACTGCGGCGGGACCCACCTGCCGGACATCGCGATCATGACGCCGGTGTTCCACCGCGGACGGATCATCGCGCTGTCGGCGAGCATGACCCACCATGGCGACGTCGGCGGCTATTCGCCCGGATCGCTGCCGCCGAACTCGACCGAGATCTACCAGGAAGGCCTGCGCATCCCGCCGCTCAGGTTCCGCGAGGCCGGCGAATACAACGAGACGCTGGTGGCACTGCTGCGCCAGAACTCGCGCCTGCCCGACACGCTGATGGGCGACCTCAACGCCCAGCTGGCGGCATGCAATGTCGGCGCGCGACGGCTGCAGGAGCTGGCCGACGTGCATGGCGCCGAGCTGCTGATGGCGATCTTCGACGAGCTGCTCGACCGTTCCGAGATCATGACGCGCGAAGCGCTGCGGCGGATCCCGGAAGGCACCTACCGCTACGTCGACGAGATGGACAACGACGGCATCGAGCTCGACCGGCGGATCCGGGTAGAGGTGGCGGTGACGGTGAAGGACGGCACGATCCACTTCGACCTGGCCGGCACCAGCCCGCAGGTCAAGGGACCGATGAACTGCGTTCCCTCGGGCTCGCAGGCGGCGGCCTACTATGCGGTGCGCGTGCTGACCGACCCGACGATCCCGACCAACGGCGGCTGCTTCCGCCCGGTGACGCTCAACCTGCCGAAAGGTTCGCTCGCCAATCCGATCGAACCGGCACCGGTCAATGCGCGTACCTCCACCATCAAGCGCATCGCGACGTCGATGGTCAGTGCACTCGCCCAAGTGCTGCCCGACCGCATCGGTGCACCCGCCGCCGGCACGCTGCTGGTGGTCGCCTTTGGCGGTACCCATGCCGATGGCCGCCGCTACATCGTCGGCGAGCTGATCGCCGGTGGCAGCGGTGCGGCGAACGGGCTGGACGGCGTGGACGTGGTCGATACCGACGCCAGCAACTGCATGAACCTGCCCGCCGAGGCGATGGAGATGGAAGCGCCGATCCGCCTGCACCGGGTCGCACTGCGCCGCGACTCGGGTGGGGCCGGCGAGTTCCGCGGCGGGCTCGGCGTGGTGCGCGAGTACGAGATCCTGGCCGATGGCGTCACCTTCACCCATCGCGGTGAACGCCACTACAGCGCCGCGCCGGGCATGGCCGGCGGCATGCCCGGCGCATCGGCGCGTTCGGTGATCCTGCGCACCGACGGCAGCGAGCAGGTAATCCCTTCCAAGGCGCTGACCGTGCTCAACCGCGGCGATCGGGTGATCGTCGAAACCCCGGGTGGCGGTGGCTACGGCGATCCGCGTCGTCGCACTGCGGTCGCGGAGGATATCGCCAACGGCAAGGTGAGCGCAGAGGCGGCACGCTCGGCGTATGGCCATGCCGGCTGAGCAGCCCATGCCGCCAGCCACCGACCTTGCAACATTCAAGACCTGACCCCGCCTTGATCTCCTTGATCCGGATCGAGCCCCTCGCCGCAGCGGCGTTCGCGCCGTTCGGGGACATCATCGCCAACGATGGCAGCGAACGCCGTCGCTTCCATCCTGCGGCGACGCGGGCAGGCGAGGGCGCGGGCGAGCTGCGCTTCTGGGCGAGCCATGTGGAGCCAGCGCCGGTTCCGCTGGAAGTGATGCGGCTGGAGTGCCATCCGTGGTCAGCCCAGACGTTCGTGCCGCTGTCCGTCGAGCGCTGGATCGTCATCGTCGCGCCGACCGGCGACGACGGCCTGCCGGTCGAGGCGGGCATGCGCGCATTCCAGGTGGCGCCGGGCGTGGGGATCAGCTACCGGCGCGGCGCCTGGCACCACGGGACCACGGTACTCGGTGCGCCGGCGTCGTTCGCGGTGCTGATGTGGCGGCGTGAGGCGGGTGACGATGACCGCTTCCACGACCTCCGCACGCCGGTGCGGATCAGAGCAGCGGCATCTTCGACGACTTGACGATGCGCGCGTAGAGCGCGATCTCTTTCTCGAGGAAGGCCTGGAACTGTTCCGGGCTGCCGCCGGACGCCTCCAGGCCCTGGGCTTCCAGCCATGCGCGCAGGTCTGGTGCTGCCAGCGCCTGGTTGATCGACGCGTTCAGCCGCTGCACGAGCTCCTTCGGCGTTCCAGCGGGCGCAGCCATGCCCATCCAGGTACGGAAGTCGAAGCCCTTGAGCCCGCCCTCCTGCATCGTCGGCACGTCTGGCAGCAGGTTGGACCGGCGGGTGGAAGTCACGGCCAGTGCGCGCAGCTTCCCGGCCTGGATGTAGCTGATCGCCGACGTCGGGATCGACTCGAACATCAGGTCGACATGGCCGCCGATCAGGTCCGACAATGCCGGCGCCGCGCCCTTGTACGGCACGTGCGTGATGACCACGCCGGTCGACAGGATGAACATCTCGGCCGCGAGGTGCTGGCCGCCGCCGGCGCCCGAGGACGCATAGTTGAGCTGGCCCGGCCGGCCGCGTGCGATCGCGATGAATTCGCCAAGCGTCTTCGCCGGCACCGATGGATGCACCAGCAACACCGCCGGATTCTGCAGCACCAGGATGACCGGCGCGAAGTCACGCCGGGTGTCGTAGGGCAACTGCTTGAATACGCTGGCACCCGCGGCGAGCCCGGTCACGCCGCTGAGCAGGAGCGTGTAGCCATCGGGGGCCGATCGTGCGACGTGCTCGGTGGCGATGACGCTGCCGGCGCCGACCCGGTTCTCGACGAGGAACAGTTGGCCGAGCGCGTCGGCCAGTTTCACGCCGAGCCGTCGCGCGACGATGTCCACCGCGCCACCCGCGGCGAAGCCGACGACGATACGAACCGGCTTCGACGGCCATGCCTGTGCGGATGCGGGCGGCGCCGCCATCGCCGCGCACACCAGCAGGGCGGATCCGACCGCCCACGAATGCGAAGGTACTGCTGCAACGGCATGGGACATGATCGCTACCTCACTCGGGGCGGTGGTGTGCATGCCAGTGGCGTGCGATGTCGAGGCGCCGGCAGACCCAGACATCCGGGAAGCGCGCGACATGGTCGAGGAAGCGCGCGAGCCCGGCGGCACGACCCGGCCTGCCGGACAGGCGCATGTGCAGGCCGACCGACATCATCTTCGGGCGCGTGCGTCCTTCCCGGTAGAGGACGTCGAAGGTGTCGCGAAGGTAGGCGAAGAAATCTTCTCCGGTACCGAAGCCGGCCGGGTTCGCGAACTTGGAATCGTTGACATCGTTGGTATAGGGCACGACCAGATGCGGCCGGCCAGCCACCGGCACCCAGTAGGGCAGTTCGTCGTTGTATGCATCGCTGTCGTAGAGGAAACCGCCTTCCTCCGTGACCAGCCGGCGCGTGTTGATGCCCGCCGCGTAGCGGCAGTACCAGCCGAGCGGTCGCTCGCCCATCGTACGCTCGAGCGACGCGACCGCACGGCGGATCTGCTCGCGCTCGTCCGCCTCCTCGAGCAGCCAGTGTTTCGTCCAGCGCCAGCCATGGCAGCAGACGTCGTGGCCTGACTCGACGATCGCGCGCGCAGCATCCGGATTGCGCTCGAGCGCAAGCGCGCAGGCGAACACGGTCATCGGCAGGTTGCGTTCACGGAACAGTTCATGCAGCCGCCAGAAGCCCACCCGGCTGCCGAACTCGAACACCGATTCGGCGCCGAGGTCGCGCATACCGGCGGGCACCGACGAGGCGGCCTCGGACAGCCCGGTCTCGGTGTAGCCATCGCCATCGGCGATGGACGCTTCCGACCCTTCCTCGTAGTTCACGACGAACTGCAGCGCGAGGCGCGCACCGCCGGGCCAGCGCGGATCTGGCGGGTTCCGGCCGTAGCCGATGAAGTCACGGCGCGGCTGGTACGGTTCGGTGCTCGACATGGAGTGCGCGCCCTTCGTTGCCGGTGCAGCCACTATACCAACGCACTGCGGCGGCGTCGCGCCTTGTCTCGACCGCAGGAAGCCTTTATCGTGGCCGCACAAGCCACATGAAATGCAACGAAGCATGCAACGAAGAACGGAACGACGATGACACAGGACGACCGCGATGCACTGCCGCCCGCACTGATTGCCGACGAGGCGCGGCTGCTGCAGCACCTGCCTCCGCGTGCGCCCGGCCGCGATGCCGAGATCGCAGCCGAGGTGGCCCGGCTGAACGAAGCGGTCTACGCGGCCGCTGCCGCGTTCACCTTCGATGATCAGCCGGGGGACTTCCTTGCGAAGCTGGTCGAGCTGCGGCAGCCGGATGCAGTTCCGGCTGCCGAGCCGTCGAAGGCATCGACTGCCGCGCCGGCAGCGCGGCTGCCGGCTGCAGCCGAGCCGCTGCAGTGGACGCTGCTCGAGGCCGCCGCTGCGCTGCGCGCGGGCCAGGTGTCCTCGGTCGCGCTCACCCATGCCTGCCTCGATCGTGCCGGCGCGGTGAACCCGTCGCTCAACTGCTTCCTGCGCATCGACGCCGAGGATGCGCTCGCGGCTGCCCGGCGCGCCGATGCAGAGATCGCAGCCGGCCGTTGGCGTGGTCCCCTGCACGGCGTGCCACTCGCGCACAAGGACATGTTCTATCGCAGCGGCAAGCCGTGCACCGGCGGCTCGCTGATCCGGCGCGACTTCATCGCCGGTTACGACTCGGCCGTCGCAAAGCGGATGGAGGCGGCCGGGGCCATCTGGATCGGCAGCCTCAACATGTCCGAGTTCGCAGCGAACCCGGCCGGCCACAACGTGCACTACGGCCACTGCCGCAATCCGTGGGATCGCGACAGCATCACCGGCGGCTCCTCCAGCGGGTCGGCCTCGTCGGTGGCCGCACGCGCCTGCTTCGGCTCGGTCGGCTCCGATACCGGCGGCTCGGTGCGCGTTCCCGCCGGTCTCTGCGGTGTGGTCGGCCTGAAGCCGACCTATGGCCGGGTGAGCCGGCATGGCGCGTTGCCGCGCGTCTGGTCGCTCGACACCATCGGTCCGCTCACCCGCACGGTCGCAGACAACGCGGCGATGATGTCGGTGCTTGCCGGCCGCGATCCGCTCGACCCGACGACCGCCGACCTGCCCGTGCCGGACTACCGGGCCCTGCTGGCAGGCGGCGTGCGCGGGCTGCGACTCGGCCTGCCAAAGGCGTTCTACTTCGAAGGGCTGGACCCGTCGGTCCGCCAACGCCTCGACGAAGCGCTGGACGTACTGCGTTCCCTCGGCGCGGTCACGGTCGAGGTCGACCTGCCAGACCAGCAGCGCCTGTTCACGATCAGCGATGCGGTGGCCAAGGTCGAGGCGTCGACGATGCACGGTCGATGGATGCGCGAGCGTCCGGGCGACTATTCATTGTTCGTGCGCAGCCGGGTCGAGTCCGGCTTCCATGTGCCGGCGGCGCGCTACCTCGAGGCGCTGGCGCTGCGCGGCCGGCTGCTGCAGCAGTTCGTGGCAGCGGCGTTCACCGATGCGGACCTGCTGTTCACCCCGGTGGTGCCGATAGAGGTGCCGAAGCTCGCAGCCACCGAGGTGGGCTCCCCGGCGGACGTGCAGCGCGTGATCGTGCAGCTGACCTGCTTCACGCGCAACATGAACTTCCTCGGCCTGCCCGGCTTGTCGGTGCCGTGCGGATTCACGCGCAATTCGATGCCTGCTTCGTTCCAGCTGGTCGGCCGGCCGTTCTCGGAAGCGTCGCTGCTGCGCGCCGGACATGCGTACCAGCAGCAGACCGGCTGGCATCGCGAGGCGCCGCGCGTTGCCGTTTCGACGGAGCCCGCATGAGCGCGCCGCGCGTCGAAGGCACCTGCGACGAACGCTACCGCCCGGTGCGTGAAGCCTTCGCTCATAACCTCGCTGCACTCGACGAGCATGGCGCCGCAGTTGCCGTGTGGCGCGACGGACGGCTGGTGGTCGACCTCTGGGGAGGCTGGCGCGACCAGGCGGCCACGCAGTCCTGGTCGGCCGACACACTGGTCTGCATGATGTCCGTGGTGAAGGGTGTGACCGCGATGCTGGTGCACGTGCTCGCAGACCGCGGACAGGTCGACCTCGATCGTCCGGTTGCCGATTACTGGCCGGCGTTCGCGGCCGAGGGCAAGGCAGCGGTGCTGGTGCGCCATGTCCTCGACCATCGTGCAGGCATTCCCGCGCTGGCGCATGCGCTTCCGCCCGCCACGGTGTTCGACTGGAATGCGATGACCGCCGCGATCGCCGCCGAGCCGACGCTCTGGCCGGCCGGCACCGTTCCGGCCTACCACCCGGTCACCATGGGTTTCATTCTCGGAGAACTGATCCAGCGTACCACCGGGCTCAAGCCGGGCGCCTTCCTGCGCGAAGTCATGGGCCCGCCCGGCACCTTCGACTATTTCATCGGCGTGCCGCCATCGGTGCAGAACCCTGTCGCCGAGGTGTTCGGCGACTACGCGAACACGATCTTCGGCGCAACCGACCGCGCGACGCTCGCCTGCACCTCGGTCGACACGCTGCATTTCGACACGTTCAATACGCCGGCTTTCCGGCAGGCAGAAATTCCGTCGATCAACGGCCATGGCACGCCACGCGCGGTGGCGACGCTGTTCGGCCAGCTCGCCGAATGCCGTGCGGGACGGCACACTATGCCGCTGTCCACGGCTGCGATCACGCGCGCGACCACCGAGCAGTGGTGGGCGATCGAACAGACGTCGATGCAGGAACGAAGGATGGCGATGGGCCTGCTGCTCGGCGGTGCGAAGGGCGTTCCGATCCCGCCGAACCCGAATGCCTTCGGCCACGGCGGCGCCGGTGGTGCAGTCGCGTTCGCCGACCCGGATCTCGGCCTGGGCTTCGCCTATGGCACGGCACACCTGCACGATCGCAAGGGCGCGAGCCCGCGCACCGCTGCGCTGGTCGACGCATTGCTCGCCTGCGCCTGAGCGGGACCGCAGATCCCGTAGACCTCGATCAGGTCGCTCAGTTCACGTCGATCTTCGCGGCTTCCAGGATCGGCTTCCAGCGCGCGAATTCTTTTGCGACATACGCCTGGAACTCGGCCGGGCTCAGCGGCTGGTGGGTGATCCCGAAGGTGCGCATGCGCGCGACGATTGTCGGGTCCTTCGCCAGCTGCATCATTTCACGATGGATGCGCTCGACCACCGGTGCGGGAACGCCCGCCGGCCCCGAGAAGCCGAGCCAGTTCTCGCCGACCATGTCGGGCAGGCCCAGCTCGACGAACGTCGGGATATCGGGCGCGCTTTCGACCCGCGCGCGCGAGGACACCGCCAGCGGGCGCACGAGTCCGTTGCGGATGTTCTCGGTGTTCTGCGGCAGCGCGTCGAACGAGGACGGAATCGCGTTCGTTCGCAGGTCGGCGAACATGAACACCGAGCTGCGATACGGAACGTGGGTAAGTCTCGTCTTCGTCAGCGCCTGGAACATCTCGCCCACCACGTGGCCGATGGTGCCGTTGCCGGCGCTGCCGAAGTTGATCTTCCCCGGCGAGCTGCGCGCGATCTTCAGGAAATCGGCGAGGGTCTTCGCCGGGAAATCGGGATGTACGATGAACACCGCCGGTACGGTGCCGATGAACGCGATATGGGTGAAGCTCTTCACCGGGTCGTAGGTGATCTTCGGGAAGATCACCGGCGTGACCGTGTGGGGTGAAACGTTGGCCACCACCAGCGTATAGCCATCCGGATTCGCGCGGGCGACCAGTTCCGCCGCGATGATGCCGCCGGCGCTCGGCCGGTTGTCGACGATCACCTGCTGGCCCAGCCGGTCGGCCAGCTTCTCGGAGAACACGCGCGCGGTGATGTCGCTCGATCCACCCGGGCCGAACGGCACCACCAGGCGAACCGGCTTGACCGGGAAAGCCTGGCCGCTCGCAGGCCCCGGCACCAGCGCCGCGATCATTGCCAGCGGCACGGCAGCCGCCAGCAACGGGTTTGCGAACAGCGCAGGGAGGGCAGGCAACGCGCGGGGCTCATGCTGGGGCAACATCGGAAATCCTCCGGATTGAAGACGGCGCGAGGCACAGCGCAAACGCTGGCAGGATGATGCACGGAACATGCCATGGTATACCGCTTCGATTGACGCTCCCGCCGCACGACGCCTACACTAATCAGATGACGTCGGGCAACGGATCCGGCTACTGCCGGCTTGAACCCTGATCGAACCGGACGCGTGCATCACGGAGGAGAAAGACCGATGGCCAGCAGCAATCGGCTCCGCACCTGCCACGCCGGCCCGGCCACCGCCCTCGCGGTACTGGCAGCCTGCGCAATCGGCAGCGCATCGGCACAGGAGCGGTACCCGGCACAGCCGGTGCAGGTGATCATTCCCTACTCGGCCGGCGGCAACTCGGACGTGATGGGGCGTGCCTTCCTGGACAGCCTCTCCCGCGCGACCGGCGGACAGTTCGTGGTGTCGAACCGCGATGGCGCCGGCGGCACGATAGGCTTTGCCCAACTCGCCACTGCGCGGCCCGACGGCTACACGCTGGCGTTCGGCCCGACCTCGGCGATCAGCGCCGCGCCCCACCTGATGAAGAAGCTGCCCTACGGGTTGAACGATTTCACCTACGTCTGCCAGGTGTTCGAGAACATCTTCACCATCGCGGTGGCGCCGAAGTCGAAGCTGCGTTCGCTCAAGGACCTGGTGGAGGAGGCGCGCGCCCATCCGGGCAGGCTGTCCTATGGCAGTTCCGGCATCGCCAGCGTGGGCCACCTGTCGGGCGAAGGCTTCGCGCGCGAGCTGGGCATCC
This sequence comes from Bordetella parapertussis, assembly GCA_945877995.1. Taxonomy (GTDB): domain Bacteria; phylum Pseudomonadota; class Gammaproteobacteria; order Burkholderiales; family CAIKXV01; genus CAIKXV01. Next base: position 8,693 of record CAMDXD010000019.1, on the reverse strand, counting down.
AGTTCACCCATGTGCCCTTCCGCGGCGATGCACAGACCATCCCGCAGCTGCTCGGCGGGCAGATCGACTTCAGTGTGTCGGGCATGGGTTCGGCCGCCACCACGCTGCGGCCGCTGGCGATCTTCAGCGACAGCCGGGTGCCGTTCCTGCCCGACGTCCCGACCACCACCGAACTGGGCATGCCGGCGATCCCGCCGGGCTACCAGGGCCTGTTCGCGCCCAAGGGCTTGCCGGCGCGGGCACTCGCTGTGCTCGAGAAGGGCTGCGCGGAGGCGGTGGGCTCCGATGCGTTCCGCGCGTTCGGGCTGAAGGCGAAGCAGAAGGTCGCGTACGTCGATGGCGCAGGCTTCGCGCAGCGCACACGCGACGACTTCGAATACAAGCGCCGGCTGATCGGTGCGCTGGGCATCCAGCCTGAATGAACCGCAGGACGACACGATGAGCCGATGGCAATACACCAAGGGACTGCACGACCTGGGCAATGGCTGCCATGCCTGGCTGCAGCCCGACGGTGGCTGGGGCTACAGCAACTCCGGGCTGGTCAGCGATGGTGGCGAGACGCTGCTGGTCGACACGCTGTTCGACCTCGCGCATACGCAGGAGATGCTCGACGGCTACCGCGCGGCGGTACCTGCCGCGCGCACCATCGGTACGCTGGTCAACACCCATTCGAACGGCGACCACACCTTCGGCAACCAGCTCGTGTCCGGTGCGCGCATCGTCGCCAGCCGCGCCTGCGCCGAGGAAATGGCTGCGCGCCGCCCGGAGGGACGCGCCGAGGTTATGCGCCGCTGGCAGGACTTCGGCGAGTCGGGCCGGGCGGTGCACGAACTCTACGGCGGCCGCTTCGACTGGACCGGGGTCGTGTACACGCCGCCCACCGAGACCTTCGACACAGAGATGACGGTGCACGTCGGGTCGAAGGCGGTGGAACTGGTCAACGTGGGGCCTGCGCATACCCGCGGCGACGTGCTGGTGCATGTGCCGGGCGACCGCGTCGTGTACACCGGCGATATCCTGTTCATCGGCGGCCACCCGGCGGTCTGGGCCGGCCCGCTGTCGAACTGGATCGCAGCCTGCGACCGCATCCTCGGCTGGGACGTCGAGGCGATCGTACCCGGCCACGGGCCGATCACCGACAAGGCCGGCGTCCGGCGGCTGCGCGACTACTTCGTGCATGTCGGCGCCGAGGCTCGCAAGCGCTTCGATGCCGGCATGACCGAAGAGGACGCGGCCGCCGACATCTCGCTGGACGGCTTCCGAGGCTGGCTGGACGAGGAACGGATGGTGGTGAACGTACATGCGCTGTACCGCGAGTTCAGCGAAGGAAGGGCGACACCCGTGTCCCACGATGAACTGCACGCCCGGATGCGCCGCTGGCGCGAGCGGCGCGCCACTGGCGGAACTACACGATGACCCACTCTGCAGACCTGCCCCTCGACGAGACCCATGACGCGGCCCGGCGCAGCTGGGTCGATTCCGCCAACGGCGACACGGTGTTCCCGCTGCAGAACCTGCCCCTGGGCGTTTTCACGCCACCGGGCGGGGACGATCAAGGCCCGCGGGGCGGCATCGCGATCGGCGACCGTATCCTCGACCTGCGGGCGGTGGCCGGGCTCGACCCGTTCGATGGCGATGCTGGTGCAGCGGCGCTCGCCGCGGCCGGTTCCACGCTGAATCCGCTGCTCGCGCTCGGCAGCGTGCCGCGGCGTGCACTGCGTGCGGCCGTGTTCGCGCTGCTGTGCGAAGGCACGCAAACGGGCAACGCCGCCCGGCGCAAGGCAGGGGAGCTGCTGCACGCTGCGGCGGACTGCACGCTGCACCTGCCGGCTCGCATCGGCGACTACACCGACTTCTATGCCGGCATCCATCATGCCTACAATGGCGGGCTGCGCCACAAGCGACCGTCGCCGCTGCTGCCCAACTACAAGTGGGTGCCGGTCGCCTATCACAGCCGCGCATCTTCGGTGGTGGTCTCCGGCACGCCCCTGCGCCGGCCGAACGGACAGCGCAAGCTGCCCGACGAGGAGGCACCGACCTTCGGGCCGTGCCGCAAGCTCGACTTCGAACTTGAACTGGGCGTCTGGATCGGTCCGGGGAATGCACGCGGGGAGCCGATCCCGATCGCCAACGCCGGCGAGCATGTGGCCGGGCTGTGCATGCTCAACGACTGGTCTGCGCGCGACATCCAGGGGTGGGAGATGCAGCCGCTTGGGCCCTTCCTCGCGAAGAACTTCACCACCACCGTGTCGCCCTGGATCGTCACCACGGAAGCCCTGCTGCCATACCGGATCGCGCAACCGCCAAGGCCCGAAGGTGATCCCCAGCCATTGCCTTACCTGTGGGACGGTCGCGACCAGGCCGGCGGCGCCTACGACATCGCCATCGAGGCGCTGATCCTCACGCCGGCGATGCGCGCGCAGGGCAGTGCACCGCATCCGCTGAACGCGAGCAACCTGCGCCACCTGTACTGGACGCTGGCGCAGATGGTGGCGCACCACACCTGTGGCGGCTGCAACCTGCAGCCGGGCGACCTGTTCGGAAGCGGCACCATCTCCGCACCCGAACGCCAGGGCTTCGGCAGCCTGGCGGAGTTGTCCGACGACGGCCACACACAGATCGTACTGCCCTCCGGTGAGACACGTACCTTCCTGCAGGACGGTGACGAACTGATCCTGCGTGCCAGCGCGCGGCGCGAGGGCTTCGCCACGCTCGGCTTTGGCGACTGCAGCGGCATCATCCAGCCGGCACCTGGCATTGCATGACGCGCCGCCCCGGGCGAGAATGAGGTGGTCCATCGCCTACGACGCCATGCAGAGCGCCGCGGCACAACGGAGGAAAATCCCCATGGCGCAACCGCGCGCTTCAAGCCTGACTTCACATCCGATCCCTTCAGTGCTGCCCGTGCTGGCGTCGCTCGCCCTGCTGGCGCTGCCGGTGGCCGGGGCCGTCGCGCAGGGCACTGGCGATTACCCGAACCGCCCGGTGCGCCTGATCACCGGCTCGCCGGGCAGCACGGCAGACATCAGCGCGCGCATGGTCGGTCAGAAGCTGGTGGAACGCTGGGGCCAGCAGATCGTCGTCGACAACCGCGGCGGCGCAGGTGGCATCGTCGGTGCCGAGATCGCCGTGCGTTCGCCGCCCGACGGCTACACGATCTTCAACGGTCATATCGGCACCCATGCCAGCCCGCAGTTCCTGTTCAGGAAGCTGTCCTACGATCCGGTGCGCGACTTCGTTCCGATCACGCAGCTCACGACCTCGGGCATCTCGCTGGTGGTGCATGCCGCGGTGCCGGCGAGCAACCTGAAGGAGTTCCTCGCCTTCGCGAAGGTGAAGGCTGGTACGCTCACTTATGGTTCGGCTGGCGGCGGCACGAGCAGCCAACTCTCCGGCGAACTGTTCAACCTGATCACCAGCGCGAAGCTGGTACACGTGCCCTACAAGGGCGCCGGCTTCGCGCTGACCGGCGTGGTGTCGGGCGAGGTGCAGTCGGCCTTCTTGTCCACCACCACCGCGGCCCTGCAGGTGAAGGCTGGCAAGCTGCGCGCCCTGGCGGTGTTCAGCAACGAGCGCTTCCCGGTGGCTCCCGAGATCCCGACCGCGGCGGAGCAGGGCTTCCCCGGCATCGATGCCACGGTCTGGTTCGGGCTGTTCGCGCCGGCGAAGACACCGCGTGCGCTGGTGCAGAAGATCAGTGCCGATGTCGGCGAGATCCTGCGCCAGCCCGAGGTACGGAGCATCCTGCTTGGGCAGGGCGCCGATCCTTCGCCATCCACGCCGGAAGCCTTCGACAAGTTCCTGAAAAGCGAGATCGTGAAATGGGGCAAGGTGATCAAGGCGGCCGGCATCGAGCCGATGTGAGGTTGCAGTTCCCGGGACGCTCATCATGATGCCGGCTGCTTCTGGGGGCTCGCGCGCCCAGGCACTGCAGGCCTACTCGTTCGTGCAGCCGCTGGGCGTGTCGGCCTGGCCGGCGCACCTGACCTTCGTCCCCACACGCGACGAACTATACGTGCCGATCGTGCTGCGCAAGCCGGACGGCGACGGCCCGTTCCCGGTGATCACGATGGGCCGTGGCGACGGGCACGGTGGCATGCCGCACGTGCTGGAGCAGGTGCAACGGCTGCGCGCCATGCAGGATGCGCTGATCCGGCGCGGCTATGTCGTCGTGTATGTGAACTATCGGCACGAGATCCCGCGCGCCTACGGCCAGGGGCCGGCGGTCGACATCGCCGACGACATCAGCGGCGGCGAGAACCTCGTCCGCAAGTCCGCCGCCACGCTCGACTCCGACGACCTCGCGGCGATCTGGCGGTACCTGCAGGGCCTGCCGTTCGTGCGGCCCGAGGCGATCGGCGCGATCGGCATCAGCCATGGCGGCGAGATGATCCTGAAGGCGGCGGCCGAGGGCGCACCGCTCGCGGCCGGCGTGGTTGCCGAGGGTGCATCGCACGAATTCCTGTCGGTGGACACCGGACCGTCCGCACCGCGCCTCGATGGTGAGCTGCAGTACCATGACATTGACGTCGTGAGGCGCCATGCCGACAAGGCTGCGGCGATGGCCCGTATCTCACGCATCCGCGCACCGATGCTGCACATGGGCCGCTACACAGACCATCTGCAGGGCATCTTCCAGCTGGCCCATGAATGGATGCGCGAGGCAGGCAAGGCCTCCGACTGGGCCTGCTTCGAACATCCCGACCACGGCTACTGCCTGGTGTATCCCGGCGCGGACGGCAGCTTCGGCCCCGACCCGGTGCAGCGCCTGGCGTTCGAGCTGTACATGGAGTTCTTCGACCGGCACCTGAAGCCGGTCGCGCAGCCGGTGAATGCATGATGGACAGCGTGAAGCCTCCGATCCTGTTCCTCAACAGCAACTGGAAGGCGGCGCTGCAAGCGCTCGAAGATCGCTACACGGTGTTCAACTACCGCGATTGCGCCGATCGCCCCGCGCTGCTCGCGCAGGCGGCACCGGTGGTGCGCGCGCTGTTCACCAACGAGAGCAGCTGGGAACCGGCGCTGATGGATGCGCTGCCGGCGCTCGAGCTGATCGTGCTGGTCTCCAACGGCTACGAGAATGTCGACCTCGCGAAGGCGCGCGCACGCGACATCCGGATCACCAATACGCCGGACGAGACAACCGGCGACGTCGCCGACCTCGCGTTCGCGCTGATGATGGCTGCGGCGCGCCGCATCACCTGGGCGGAACGTTACGTGCGTTCCGGCGGCTGGCAACGCATCGGGCGCGCGCCGCTGACCCGCCGGGTGCATGGTCGCCGGCTGGGCATCGTCGGCCTGGGATCGATCGGCCGCGCAGTCGCGCGGCGCGCATCCGGCTTCGACATGGACGTGTCCTACCACGGCCCCGGCCGCAAGGCCGACGTGCCGTACCGCTACTTCGGCGACCTCGCGGTGATGGCGGCGGAAGTCGACTTCCTCGCGGTCACCTGCATCGGCGGCCCGAAGACCGCTGGCATCGTCGATGCCGCCGTGCTCGACGCGCTGGGGCCGGAGGGCATCGTGGTCAACATCGCACGCGGCAGCTGCATCGACCAGCCGGCGCTGATCGCCGCACTGCGCGAGGGCCGCCTCGGCGGCGCAGGCCTCGATGTCTATGCGCAGGAGCCGGCCGACCCGGCCCCGTTCGAAGGAATCGACAACGTGGTGCTCACGCCCCACTACGGCAGCGGCACCGACGACACCCGGCGGGCAATGAACGAGACCGGCTTGCGCAACCTGGCCGCCTTCTTCGAAGGCCGTGCGTTGCCAACGCTGATCCCTGAACTGAGGCCATGAACCCTGGAGACACGATGAATACGCCACTGGACTCCTGCGGCGTCAACGACGAAGGCGAGGACCTGCACCCCGATGCGGTGCTCGCGCGTGCACTTGCCCGCCGTGGCGACACCTTCGACGAGTTCAAGCTGCTGATCCGCGAGCAGTCCGCGACCTACGACCTGATCTCGAAGACCGCCGGCTATGTGCACCACTACACCGGCAAGACCGGGTCCGCGCAGCAGCTCTCCGGCGTGATGCGCGAGCTGATCACGCTCTGCCAGCTGTGCGCGAAAGGCGAGCACCGGTTCTCGCCGAACCATGTGCGCCGCCTCTACTGCCACGGCGTCACCAACAAGGTGATGTTCGAGGCCGCATCCGCGATGGCCCCGGTCACTGGCTGGACGACGATCGCGCACGTGGCCACCGCGATCATCACCGCGAACAAGCCCGAATATCCGTTCGGCAAGATGCCGCCGGGCGGCGAGCCTGCCGAACTGGTGCCGTTCCCGGAACTCGACATCGGACGTGACCGCATCGCCGGCGATACCGACGACAGCGAACTGCGCAAGGACGAGTATGCATACATCGCCAGCCTCGATCCCGATCTCGCCCGCGTGACTGCGCGCTGGGTCGACCATTGCCTGAGCCAGGGCGGACGCAACAGCCGCGACACCCGGCTCGGGCCCGGTGCGCGCGAGTTGGTCGCGATTGCGGCCGCCTGCGCGCGTGGCGAGGTCGAGTTCGCCGCCGACCACATGCGCCGCGCCTACGACTACGGCATCACCCGTGTACAGGTGCTCGAAGCGGTATCCTGCGTGCTGCCGATGACCGGCGCGATGACGCTGAAGATCGGCGTGCGCGCGATGAAACTGGCCGACGGGCAATCGTGAACAGGGCCCTCGCGCATGGCCTGTCGCGCGCGCTGTGCACGCTCTTCGCCGTGCTGACGTCCGCGGGGGCGCTTGCACAGGAATGGCCCGCGGCGCCGATCACCGTGGTCTCCCCGGTGCAGGCGGGCAGCGCCGGCGACACCTCACTGCGACTGGTGATGGCAAAGCTGTCGGAGAACCTGAAGCAGCCGGTCATCGTCGAGAACCTGCCCGGCGCGGCCGGCATGATCGGCTACGACCGGCTGGCCCGCGCGAAACCCGACGGCTACACGATCGGTGGCATCAGCGACAGCACGCTCACCTACGTGCCGCTGGTGCAGGGACGCAAGGGCTTCAACGCCCTCGATGCGCTCGACCCGGTGACCCTGCTGTCGACCAGCACCTGGGTGCTGGTGTCGCACCCGTCGCTGCCAGTGCGCACGGCAAAGGAACTGGTTGCGTTCTCGAAGGCACGCCCGGGTCGGCTCGACTATGCATCGGCCGGCATTGGCGGCTCGCACCATGTCGTGATGGAAGCGTTCAAGGCGGCGAGCAGCAGCGACCTGGTGCATGTGCCGTATCGCGGGGCCGCCGCAGCGCTGGCCGACGTGGAGGCGGGACAGGTGCCGGTGATGTTCTCGGCACTTTCGGTCGCGCTCGGCCGCATCCAGGCGAAGCGGCTTACCGCGCTGGCGGTAGCCACTCCGGTACGTACGCCGCTGCTGCCCGAGGTACCGACGCTGCAGGAAGCCGGGCTGCCGGGCTTCACCTTCTCGACCTGGACCGGGGTGCTGGTACCAAAGGGCACGCCAACCTCGATCGTCGAGCGCCTGAACAGCGAACTCGCTCGGGCATTGAACGACCCCGCTGTCGTCGGAAAGCTGGCCGCGCTGGGCGCGGCACCGCAGCCAGGAACCCCGAAGGCGCTGGCCGAACTGATCGAATCGACGACCAATCGCATGCGCAAGGTAATCGTCGAGGCGAAGATCCGGGCCGAATGATGCGACATCGCATACCGGCTTGCTGTCGACGGCACCGGATCGAGCCGCAGCTGGATTACACTCTGCGGCCCTGACCCGCGCGCCCGGTACCGATCGCGCTACGACCTCACGCCCATGACCGACCCCGCGTCGCCGCCCCCGCCCAGCCCGCCACCGACACCGTCCGATGCGCTGGCCATCGCCGCCGACACCGCGCACGCCCTGCTCGCGCTCAAGGCGGTGCTGGTCTACGAGCGACAGCCGTTCGTCTACACCACCGGCTGGGCCAGCCCGGTTTACGTCGACTGCCGGCGGCTGATGTCGCATCCTGGCTATCGACGGCTGCTGATGGACCACGCGGCCGGGCTGTTGCGCGCACGCCTCGGTTCATCGATCGACGTGATCGCCGGTACCGAGACCGCGGGTATCCCGTTCGCCTCATGGATTGCCGACCGCCTCGACCTGCCGATGGTCTATGTGCGCAAGAAATCTGTCGGCTGGGGTTCGCATGCACAGATCGAGGGCGAACTGCCCGAAGGTGCGCGCTGCCTGCTGGTCGACGACCTCACTACCGATGGCCGCTCGAAGATCGGCACCGCGCGCGCACTGCGCGAGGCGGGTGCACAGCTGAGCGACATCTTCGTGATCTTCAACTACGACGTCTATCCGCAGAGCCGGCAGGTCTACGAAGACAACGGCTTCACGATGCATGCGCTGGCGACCTGGAAGGACGTGTTCACCCAGACCAAGTCGCTCAGCTACTTCACGCCGCAGCGCGCACGCGAGATCAAGGCCTTCCTCGCCGACCCGGTCGGCTGGTCCGCGCTGCATGGCGGTGCGGGCGTCGTGCCCAGCGGCACGCCAGAACATGGTTGACGCGGGCCCGAAGCGGCTCGACCCGTCGCTGAAGGCCGTCGCAGGGAAGCTGCTGGACGATGTACGGCAGGCCACGTTCGACGGCATCGGGGTCACGCGCGCGAGCTACGGTGACGGCGAGAACCGCGCCATGGCGATCATCGAAGCGTTCGCGCGTGCAGAAGGGCTCGCCTGCGAGCGCGATGCG